>JBFMCF010000096.1 GCA_040754625.1 bacterium
TACCAGGATAAACTGTTCATAGCTTGTAAGTTGTTTCACGAAAGCTCCTCCTTTTTCCAAAGATTTCTCTCTGGAGGAGCTTTTCGTCTTCTTCGGGCTATATATTAAAGGATTTCAACAGAACCTTCCGTTATTAGTAATTCTTACTGGAACAATTTGCTGTGTGACCGGATATAAATGAGTTGGTAAGCCGGCCAATAAAGCTGCGGTACTATTGCTGGTTCCAAGAATTGTCGGAAGATAAAGCGTAACCGATTTACCATGCCTATCATATTTTACTACTCCTGTAATAGACGAAGTACACCCTATAAGGGTCGCCGTAAATGTTGAAGTCGATAATTTTCTTGCTAACACGACTGTTGAATAGTCATCATTTGTATAAAAATCTATCGCGCTTGTGTTGTTGTACAATTGTCCAGTACTGTAATTACCTCCACTTTTCATTCCAACTGTTGCACCAAGATCAACTTCCCAATAGTCAGGATTTGTTAAATTCTGTGAACTAACACTAAAAAAATTTCCTGTTATCTGTACGCCGTAATTATAGCCATCGGCATTGAGTTCAATGGCAGGTAAAACTCCATCTCTTGCATTTTCTTCAAAGTAATTACCAACAATTGACAGTCCCCTAAAGTTACCTCCTTCTATTACAGTTCCAGACAGACCCTCAATCAGGTTACCTAAATATCGTACTCCATTTACAGGATGATGAGCGGCCGAAACTGTTCTAAAGAAAGCCCCTCCCGCTTCAACCCAATTACCAATGAACGCGATGTCATAACTTTCTGCATTAACTCGGATAAAGTATCCTGACCAGTACTTAATATAGCAATTGCTGAATATAAAACTTTGCAAATAAATGTTAGATACTAGACATTTGATTTTGTCGAAAAAACAACTAATAAACTTTATTCGTAAAAATTTTTCACCGTGCAAAACATATGCATTTCTTGAAGAGTCATCAACTCGAAAAGTTAAATTTTGAAATTCTATGTTTTCGCTTAGGGGTCTGGTGGAAGAGTCATCCAAAGTGCTTGAAAACATGTTAATTGGGCTGGTCAGATAGAGAACGCTCGCCCCGTTCCCGATAAGCTTTAATGTTTCATGCGTCGTGTCCACTGGACGATCAATATTAATAGTCGAACCAATATGATAGATTCCGGATGAAAACCTGACTGCTTGAACTCCAGCTAAGGCTGCCGTAATGGCTTTTTGTATAGAGCTGTAGCTTTCAGAGCCATCTCCCTTAGCCCCCCACCACTCAGGATAAATTTCTTTTACACTGCCATTTCCGAAGACCACGGGACCATCTCCTGTAAATGCCTGATAAAGCCCGCCCGAGAAGGGGCCGTTGATAGAGAGAGAGTAAGAATTATTAATGGATCCGGGACATTCCATAATGATGGAAATATTTGTAGGAATTGTAGCTTCAGATGTCATAATCGTTGCGGAATCAATAATTAACGTTTTATTTGCCGCGCCTATTGTTGTAATAGCATCATTAAGGGATGTAAAGGAACTTATTTTTAGTGATTCAGCCTCTGATACCTTAATAAATGTAACAAAAAACATAAAGAAGACGGCTGCAAATACCATTGATCTGATTTTCATAATTACATCTCCTATGTTAAAAGTTAATTTAACCTGTTCTGAAGCCCTGTTTATACGGCTCCAGCTAATTTGAATTTATTAAAATCCTCAAACACCCAATCGTTTTTCAGGGTGCGGTAAATTATTGTGAGAAATTTTCTCGCCGCAGCGATGATCGCTTTGCCACTGCCTTTTCTTGCTTTTATCTTAAAGTAAAATTTCCTCAAATATGGATTGTATTTTATCGCTATCAGATAAGAAGCCAGTTTTTTGTCGTCCTTGAAATCATTCACATTACCAATGGTATTCAAAAGAATCGTTGCCGATATGTCTCCGATTCCTGTCATCGATGTCAGATTCTCCTTTCTATTTTGAACAATTAAGTGGTCGGGTTTGTCAAGACCAATTCTCTGCCACAGTTAAGATGGAAAACGTTTGTCATTAAAGGCCGGCCTTTTTGGCCTTCAATGTTGCCCTGGGAATAAACCTGCCAAGGTGTCCTGTTATCAAGAGACTGATGAAACCTTTCCTTGTTGTAAAACTCGAAATATTCCGTTAATCCAAGTCTGGCTTCCGGGATCGTCCGATAGTCCCGCAGATACACATTTTCGTATTTAACCGTCCGCCAGAGCCGCTCAATCACCTCTTTTACTATTGACCTTTTGAACCAAATCCAAAATATATTTTTGTATCATACCTCCCCCCAAGCAATTTGTCAAGAAAAATTTTAGACTTGTCAACCCAATTTAGAAATGTCCGGTTTTTACTGTTTTTTGTTTTTCTCTTTTCTTTTCAAATTTTAGATAGATAATCATATTTGTGGAGAGTGTGGGTAACTGCGGAGCGGTTATCCAAGTGATGGGGATAACATCTTTTCGTTATCCCCAGAACGGCACTATCCACAAATATCAAGCGGCTTTCTTTTCTTTCTCAAACATCGCATTTATTGTTCGCCGCCATGAATAATCAACCGGCATTTTAAGCTGCTGGACAATTTTCTTTTCAGGCTTTACCCGTTGTTTGACTTTTACCGCTTCTTTTTTTACAGGAAAAATCTCTTTGTATCTCAGTCTTTTCCCTTTACTTGTTATCGAAACTGAACCGTCCACGCGCTCATTTACCGTGACTTTTCTGGCAGGGATACAATCCAGTATCTGATAGAATTTTTTGTCGTGATTTACTGTGAAGTCATTCCTGACTGCTCTTTCTGTTTTTACGCAAAGAATATCGTCTAAATTGAAACCTTTGGGTATATTACGATGTAAATCTGTCTCTTTTTCAGCTTCTACCGAGAATTTTTTGTTGAATTTAGGCATATATTTTCTTAAGAATTCGTTCGCTTCTTCCATTGAACTTATATTTTCCAGTCGCATTTCTTTTATCAACCGATCCTGCAGGGTATTAAATAACCTTTCCACTCTTCCTTTTGCCTGCGGGCTGTTTGCGTGTATCACTTTTATCTCGAGTCCCTTCAATGCCCGTTCATACTGGCTTAACAGCGCCTGTTTACCCGCCAATTCATCTTCTATGCTTAATTTCCCGGTCGATTTATACGTTGAATGCCTGTCTAAATAAACGCTGCGGGGAATCCCGTACCGCTTTATATATCTTTTCATTAAGTCCATCGCTGGTATCGTTCCTTCGTATTCATAAAATCTGCAAAATATTTCTCCCTTTGCGTCGTCTATAAAGGCCATCAATACCATCTTTGGCCCTCTGCCTTCAAGCCAATCATGATGAGATCCATCCATCTGTATCATCTCCCCAAAATATTCTTTCCGTTCCCTCCATTGCCTGTGTTTCCTGCCTTTTCGACGCCCTTTGTATTCTATACCTTCTTTTACAAACCATTTTCTAAGGGTTTCATCGCTTATTTTTATTTCATCTCTTTCACTTAGTTTTTCCATGCATAACGTCGGCCCAAAACCAACATATTTTTCTCTGCATTTATCAAGTATCTTTCCTCTCCATTCCCTCGAAAATTCCCTGTTTGACTCTCTGCCCCGTGATTTATGTATTAAACCTTTTTCCCCTTCTTCTTTTACCCTTTGCACTAATCTTCTTATCTGACGATCGCTTATTTCTATCTTTCCTGCCGCTTCTTTTTGGGTTAGATGTTTTTTCATTACCTCATGTATTATCTTGACCCGTTTTAACTCTTTTTGGCTCATTATGATATTGTCCTTTCCTGCCATCAATGTCCTCCTTCCTGGAGGCATTTTAGCACCTTCTTATTAGGACATTATCATATTGGTATTACAGAAAAATTTTAGACTTTGCCAAACTCTTAGTTGTATCCATTTTTTTTGGGGGGGCCCTGACTCGTCAGTAATTTAACCGTCAATTGGAATGGCTAATTATAAGTTTCTGAGTTTTTGGTAAGCTTACTATTTACAAGAAGTATAATGTATAATCCAAGTCCATTTAGAAACATGTATCTCGCCAAAAATACGCTAAAGAGATATGACGTTACTATAAAAACTATTGATGTAATGAATACAACAGACGCAAGCCGTGAGTTTTGTCGTGAAAGAAGTCTATAGAAAAATGCATGCACTACCAGTCCAAAACAAAAGATAAATATAAAAGACCCAAGCCCTCCGAAATCATATATTAAGCCGCGAAAAATTGTAAAAATATTCGTTTCAAATACATTATCAAAGTGGCCCGTTTCCATATATATTCCGGGCGAGAAGACCCTGGTAATTCCAAACGTGTTAAAGATAGACGCAAATGTGTAATATCCAAACGAGTTGAAATCGTCCAAAAAAGTAGAAACCGATTCCATCCCAACATAAAACGAAAAGAAATCTGAAAAAGCATATATTTCCCCGAGCGTGTATGAAGTTATCGCAAATCTTAACAGACCAATGGTTCTACTCAAATTACCGGAATCAAAATACCCCTCTCGAGAAATAAATGATATCAATACAAGCGGGAGTAATAAAAATATAATACCGATACTTTTCGGCATATAGGAAATTTTAAACAAATTAGTCTTGCCAGCATATATTTTCATTAAAAGAATTGATGCCAAATATAATGAGCTGGCAACAAACAAAACAAGTTTTGATGATTGTGTAACCATGATGTACAAAGCCGGAGTCAATGAAAGAGCAAGAAAAACCATTTTCCATGAGCGTGTTTTTTGAGAATAAGAAACAAAACCACCAAGGACTGGTGCTATATAGGTAAAAAACACACTTAAAGTACCTATGATTCCATACTCTAAACCCTTAGTTCCACGCATCGCAGCGAAGCGACCACTCGTAGCGATGGGATCAAAAAATATTGATTTAAGGTCATACCCGTTCAGAACCATACTGTAAGTTGAAAACACAATCGATAACACAATAGAAATATATAAACAGCAGCGAATAAATTTACTGTCCAGTTGAGGTTCACATACAGATTTTTTAGTTTCATTCGCCTTGAATGCGTTCGACCAATTGAATGGTAATGCGCTCAGCGAAAATGCCAACGTGCAGAGAAATATATATAAAATAGAAAATGGATTAATAGGTACATTAAATAATATAACTAATGGGAAAAATGTATATACGAACCATGCAAGTGAAAATATAGCGGCAGGGATAATGTACGTACCAACAGCAAGCCTTATAACAAATGCCTGCACAAGCATCATTACGCTGAATACTATAGCCAACAGTTTATACTCAAATCCATACATGTTGATTTACCTATCACTAACCGCGATTGTTATATTTCCACAAATCCCGATTTTGCCTGTAACTGGACAAATAAACCAGGAGCCTTGAAAAATTATAGAACCTGTTTGGGCCAATCAAACGCAAAACGACCCGCATTACCGAGTATATAATTTTAAATTTATTTTCTCCCGTTTCGCAAGCTGGTTGTTATCCCCCAAATTTACAATCCTTATACTTAATTTACGCCGCCTTAAAACTAATAACCACTTCTTTCCCTAAAGCATGCGCGATTTTATGCAATAATTTCAACGAAGGCACCCTTGTATCCGTGCCTTTTTCTAATCTGGCAATTACCGGCTGGCTGGTCCTGGCTTTTTGGGCAAGTTCTTTTTGGGTTATACCCTCTTTCTGCCTGATTTTCATAACAGCTTTTGCGATTCTATTTTTTATCAATTCGTCTTCGTAATAAATTCTGAATTCTTCATCTTTTATTTTTTCTTTAATTACGTCATCCAATAAAAGCGTTTTCATTTTTTAATACCTCCATTAAGCGTTTTGCCGCTACTTTTATTTCTTTATCCGGCGCCTTTTGCGATTGTTTTTTGTAAGAATGCAGCAAAACCATTATATTCTTTTTAATTGTTACATAAAATATTCTATATCCTCCGCCAATACTTCTTATTTTTATTTCCCAAAGTTTACCATCTATTTGTCGGAATTGAACTCTCGGAGATTCAAGTCCCAATTCCTGTATATTTTCCAAACACCCTAATATTTTTGCCTGATCAGTTTTTTCTAAACTATTAATAAATTCTAAAACAGGAGATTTCCCATTTGCACTTAAGAAAAATTTTATTTTCATATCTTCTATTTTTTCTATATATTATACCCATTTGGATATATTTGCAACTCTTATTTTAAAACACATGCAAAATATTTAGTATTTCCACAAATCCCGATTCTGCCTGTAACTGGATAAATAAACCAGAAGCCTCGAAAAATCATAGAACCTGTTGGGGCCGATCAAACGCAAAATTGTCCGCATTACCGAGTATATAATTTTAAATTTAAATTTATTTTCTGATATCTTGGAATAGCCGCTTGGTTTATACGCAGATGAATGGCCTTTCTTTTCAAACAGGAAATTCTTCCTCGCGAAGCTGCCGACAACGCCGTTTGAGTCGAACGGATCGTGGCCGGGAGGCAGTTCTTTTAAAATACACGCGTAAGCGCGGCGAAGCGTCGGGGATATATATTCCCCGCCGGACATATAATCAAACCCGTATTTTATCGATTCCGCTCCTGTTTTTTTCGCGGAAAGCTTTTCCCCGTAGGCAGTGCCCAATTCTAAAAGGTCCGGCCGTTTTACATTTTTTTCGTATAAGGACCTTTTATTCAAATATTCCGGATCCGCGCCGTCAAAATTACTGAAGTGAAAAAAAATGAGAGGATAAATTTTATTTACAAGATAACGGCCTTCACTATCCTTTGTTATAAACCTCTCATATGAATTCCACGCGGCAGTATTATAACCTAAATTAAATGAAATATATATATCCTTGAATAAACAAGGCGCGATAGTAACCCACTTCTGGTCCGTGGACAACCCGAATTGGGACTCCATAAAACTGAACTGCAGGCACCTGTTAGACCACCACTTTAAAAAAGATACTCCTTCCAGGGAATTTTTTACCGCGTAAAAACCCAGGTTAAACGAACCAAATCTCATCATAGCCATATCGCTTTCTGAAAAATTGTCGGATTGAGGTGTTGTATAGTGAGGGGTTAAGACTACTGAATGACCGTCTAAATCACATAAAACAGGTTCAACTGAATCATATAAACATGTATCAGCATCTAAAAATATTACCTTTTTAAATCTTTCAAATAATTTTAAGGTAAGATACGGCTTAAGGCTGGTACTCAATTCTATGATATCATATTTAAACGCCAGCTCATAAAAGTCCGGAATGCCGACATCTTCAATCCAGACTATATTGGCTTCAACAGCAGAAAGATCAATAGTTGCCTTCTTATCAATAAGATATATTATTAACTTTATATTATTAAATTTTAATACCGATTCAGCAAGCACAAGCGCTTTAGGCATATAAGCTAAATTACAAACTGTAAAAATCGCATATTCCTGTTTTTTATCCGGAATCACTTTAATATCCTTTTTTTGGGCCCAAAAACATTAATTACCCTGACCAAAATTTGCCAGTAAATATACCCCGCGAATGAACGAATAACCGCGTAAGAGAATAAGATGTTCCCGCTTTTAATTGAGGCAAACAGCAATCTTATGCTTGCAAACGTGGTATCAAAAATCCGGTTAAAAGAATACTCGCGTAACAGCCTTTCCTTTCCAAAGATGACATACTTAGCATCAGGCTGTTCCGACTCATGGTCAAAACCCGGAGTTTTTGAACACTCGCCGATCCTTAAATTATTATTATTTGATCGAAGGCAAAATTCATAATCCACGCAATCAACAAAATATTTTTCATTATGCCAGTTTATTCTTTTTAGGTTTTCGAGAAAAAATAAACTCCCGCTGCTTCTTGCCAGCAAAACATCTTTAAACATAAATCTGTTCCCGGTAACTAAATCCCCATTTTTTTGTGTACCAAACACAATCGCGCTGTAACCGGATATTAAATTGGTGTTGTTAATATAAAAATCTTCAACAAAATCCAAAGTATTACAATCAAATACCGTGTCCTGATCAAAAAATATTAAAGCAGGATATGAATCATAATACGCCTGGGCGCAAACAGATGAAATTCCAAAACCTAAACCCGCGTTTTTCCCACAAGTAATATATTTGGGAGTATTCGCATTGAATTTCCGGCAAAATTGCCTTATCAATTCATCTTCCGGGCTGTTATCAAAAATATATATTGAAAACCCTGATGTTATCGCGCTTTGTAATCTGAGCGTCAGGTCTATATTTGGTTTGTAAGTAACCATTCCTATCGCAATTTTTCTATTCACTCTTATTCCCTTTAAATTACAGTGACGTATATTTTTTCGCGTACATAAGTAAAATCATCAAATCGGCACCGGCCCTTATAACCCAGATGACCGCGGCTCCCGGCAATCCAAAATACTTTAAAAACATAAATAAAAGGGGAAAATAAAATACAAATTCTCCTAAATGTAAAATTGTGGTCATCTTGGCATTTCCTGCCGCTTGAACCGCGGCATAGGGGATTTGAGCTATGCCATTAAAAAATAATCCAACCGACAGAATAGAGGCAATTTTCCAGGAGTGTTGAGAAAAATCCCTTCCTAACCAAAGTGTTAAACCCCAATATGACCCGACAGCAATACTCAGGCATATCGCAAACATAGTAAGAGATGTTATTTTCAGGCTCTTTTTATATACGTTCTCAGCTCCCCTTTGATCCGCGCTCATCATAGAAGAAAGCCTTGGAAACAAAGCCGCTGCCAACGCACCGGGAATAATCAGAATACGAATTAAAAAATCAGAAGGCACAGTGTAATACGCGATTAAACCGGCACCTATCACGGATGAAATAATAAACCTGTCTGCCACCACCATTAAAGGGCTTACAATATTAGACAAAGTCATCCAGGCACCAAATGAAAGCAGGTTGGATATCTCTTTCTCACTGCACTTTACCTTAATCCAGTTTATAGGCAACTTTTTATGCACTAAACATATATGCGCGCCTAATATCATAAACCTGGCTGCGATTAAACTGAACACTATCATATTAAGCGATGGTCCAAAAGCCATAACGCTTAAGACAGGTAACCCGAAATTAGCAAGCCCGAATAACAACCGCAGCAGATTAACTGTTTTAAAGTCTTCGAATGCTTCCAATACGCCTTTTAGCCCTGTTGTGAGAGTAACCATCGGGATACCAAATGCCACGATCAACAGGGAGTCAACTGTGTTTTGCTGCAGCGCCGCGCTGACATTCAGCCACTTAAAACCAAGCGGATTTGCCGCAACTGCTAATAAAACACCCCCAAAAGCCCCAGTAACTAACGTAAACAGCATCCCTGTCTTAACTAAACCAGATAATTTCTCAATTTGTTCTAACGCGCGATTAGCCGCGACTTGTTGAGTAAGCGCGCGGCCAAGCCCGAAATCAAAGAGGCTAAAATATCCAATTAAAGTCCATACAAGCGTAAGAATGCCGAATGCCTCTACTCCAATTTTATTTAACAAATACGGGATAGTGACAACACCCAGCAGGAATGGAATACCAGCCCCTGATATATTCCACAGCGTATTACGTTTCAATGACATTTAAATGCTCTCAAAAGTGTGATAATGATTTACCTTAATAACGCGGAGATGTTAACATAAAAAGGCTATTTATGTCTATTTAAAAATTGAAGATTCTTCATAAAAAAAACATAATTAACTGAGCCATCGGGGATTTTTTTTATTTCCCGAAGGCTCACATTTGTTTTAGACCCTTCGTCGCTTTGCTCCTCAGGGTGAGTGGTCGAAACACACCGACCCCTCATTTAATTCCTCTTGTTTTTTAACAATATTTTCAATAATAAATATTAAAGCGATATTAAACCATAAAAACATTGAAATTTTTTCGTTTTTATTATGGTTAGCAAAAAATATTGTAGTCTGTGAACAAAAAAAGTATCCAACCAAACTCAGCATTATGCCATCAAGTAAATTCTTTAGTTTAATATCTTCTATTTTATTCCTCAACTCAAAACACTTTCTAAAAGAAATAACAATAATTATCAAAAAACTAACCAGGCCAATTATTCCGTTTTCCGGAGCGATATGCAAAAATATATTATGCGCGTGCCAGCCGCGCGGCCATTCTTCTTTCACCTCAACTCCTTTATACTTCTGAACAACAACATCATATGTGCCCGGTCCTGTTCCAAAAAATGGAAAATCTTTAATCATTTTTAAAGAGCTTCCCCATGTAGGGAGCCTGTCTCCAATACTGTCTTGTTTAAAATTTGCAATAGATATAATTCTCGTTTTAATACTCGCGGGTAATATTAAATATAATAATACGACAGTCAATAAAATTAAAAGGAAAAATTTCCAATTTTTTAACACCCTGTTGTTAAGAATAATTAAAAATAAAAAAACGCCCGTAAAACCTATCCAGCTGCCGCGGGAATAACTAATTATTAAACCCATAATTAAAATAATTAATCCCAGTATAAAAAAAATCGAGGCGGCTGTTTTTTTACGGTAATTCATAAGAAAACTGATTAAAATAGGTATCAGGAGCACTGTCACGGCCCCAAATTCAGCACGGCCGCCAAAACTATAATAATTACGATTCCAGTAACTTAATTGCATTTTTATATGGTGATAAATACCACGGCTGACTGAATAAAGAACAGCTATTATTAAAATAAACAGTATTGCCTCCAGTTTGTTTTTATTATCAATATTATTTATTAATAAATAAGCCATGCCTATGTGAAGAAGAAAATCCCGAAAATATAAAAAACTGACCTTTGGCTGGGAAGAAAAAATTGAGGCGGATATAAATGTTATTAAATAAATTAAGACAGGAAAATCTAAATCGGTCTTTTGAAATTTAATTTCTTTATCAATAGCTTTTCTAATAAACCAGAATAATATTGCGGCAACTAAAATATTTTTCAAACTATGAAGGCTTATCATTTTACTGCCGACAGCAAAATCAAAGCCAATCCCGCCCATTACACTTATAAGCAATATGATTAAACTTAAAACCAAAATATCAAGAAATGTTTTAAAATTAATTGAAGGCATCATCATTAAAATACCCAACAAATTCTATCTACCCGGTTTTGTCTTTTCCCAATTTTCAGCCAAAAGAGCATAAGATATGCCGGCCATTAATGCCACAAAACACGAAAATACAATTATTGGTACTTTTTTTGGAGAAACCGGATATTTTGATTTAACAGGGCCGTCAATTAATTTAAACTCTTTATTAACAACTAATTGTGTTTCCAATTGAAATTTTTGAAATAACAAGTCTCTAATCTGCACCTTATCATCGGGATAAGCCAGGGGCGATACATTTTCCCTTTTAGCTAACGCGTTTTTATCCGCGCTAAGTTTGGTTTTTTCAATCAGGTTTTCAACTTGATAAATCTGATTTCTTATTAAATCAGTTTGTCTATTATAATTTGAATTCCCATATTCAATATAAACACTGACTATTTCCTTGCATAAAGAATATGCAATATCATTATCTTTTAACCTGACCTTTAACATAAATAAATTACTTTCTTTAATATTTTCTAATAAAATCATTTTTTTTATTTCATGTTCTTGTGGAATTCTTAAGCCTATTTTTTCAAAAATCGGATTTAAAAAAAGTCCCGACCTTATTAGTGTTGACGCTTCCGGATAAGTTATAATCGGCACATTTATATAACCATTTTGTATAGTTGCTTTTACCTCATAAGTTTTGGGAATAATAAATATTATAATACTCGCTAAAACCATTGCAACAAGAGCTGTACTTAAAATAAAAGTTTTTCGTTTATTAATAATCTGAATAAAATCTATAAGGCCGATTTCTTCATTATATTTTGGATTTAACATTTATTAATTACCTCCTTTTTCAAAAGTCACATCTTGCAAGTTTTAGATTTATACTTATAATAACCAATTTTTGTTTTTTATTTACTTATATAATATTCGTAAGTCTTTTTGATTCCATCCGACAAGCTAATTTCCGGTTTCCACCCTAAAGATTTAATTTTTGAACTATCAAGAAGTTTTCTTGGAATACCGTCAGGTTTTGAAAAATCAAATTTTATTTCTCCGACAAAACCCACTATATCTTTTATCAACTTTGCTATATCTTTTATTTTTATTTCCTCACCGCTCCCGGTGTTAATAAATTCACCTATATTTTTATATTCATAATTTTCCATCAAAAATAAACATGCATCAGCCATATCATCCACATATAAAAATTCCCTATAAGGTTCACCGCTGCCCCAAAGAGTAACATATTCCGGAGTTATACCCAGTTTTTCCAGGCTTAAATCATCAACGGCATCTGAATTCAGCCTGAAGTTAAACCCTATAGGATAAGTTTCTATGTCTTTTTTTACCTCGTTATACTTTTTTTGGCTCAAAAGTTTTGCGAGATGAAACTTTCTTATCAAAGCCGCCGGGAGATGAGCTGTTTCTAAATTATAATTATCTCCCCGGCCATAAAGATTTGTAGGCATACCGGAAATAAAATTTGTCCCATATTGCTCATTGTAATATTGGCATAATTTTATCGCGGCTATTTTTGCTATCGCATACGGTTCATTAGTCGGTTCCAAAATCCCTATAAGGAGATGCTCTTCTTTCATCGGTTGAGGCGCGTTTCTTGGATAAATACAAGATGAACCAAGATTAAGAAGTTTTCCCACACCGTATTTATAAGCGGAATTTATAACATTGGCACCTATTATAATATTATCATATATAAACTCCGCTTTATATGTGCTGTTTGCAAGAATTCCGCCGACTTTTGCTGCTGCCAGGAACACATACTCGGGTTTTTCTTTTTCAAAAAAATCTTCAACTTCAGCCTGCTTTCTCAAATCAAGTTCTTTGCTTGTTTTGACAACTACATTTGTATATCCTGAGGCTTGAACTTTTCTTAGTAAAGCAGACCCTACTAATCCTTTATGTCCTGCGATATAAATTTTTGAACTTTTGTCCATCTGTTTACTTTTTCCCATTTTTTTGCCGTTTTCTTACAGTGTGCTTAAATTTCAACACAGCAAAATTCAATTCGATAGTTGTCTCATTCTCGTTAGACACCAAACTATCATCCAGAATTTCGGCAATAATCCCGCCGCTTTTTTGAAGCAAGTTCTGTTTTTGGCTCTCGTCATGTACGTTTGATATCGCTTTAATATTTCGTGTAAGGTTTCTAATTTTCGCGAATGTCTCAATAATGGCTATTGTCGTTTGGGCAGCTTGCTGACTCTTTAATATCGTTGCCAGCATATACAAGCCTTTTTCAGAAAAAGCTTTGGGCAAAACTCTTATCTTTGAAAATTTTGCGGTGGAAAATTTCCACCGCAAACCTTCAAACTCCGTTCTATTAAGCTCAAGAATATAACCATCAGGAAATTTGCCGGGATTATTTTTGACTGCTTTGTTTATATCCCTTGTTTCAACTCTATAAAGTTCTGCTATATCAGTATCAAGAATAACTTTTTGGTTTCTCAATTCAAGTATTTTGCTTTCAATTTTTTCAAACGCAACTATATCCATTTAAACCTCCAAATATTAATGGCCTTTTACCGCTGCGCAATAAATTTTTTCATAAAAGGCAAAATCATGATTTGTATATTCAAACCCTTTTTTCTTTGAAATTTCTATCCCTTCACCCGGCGCATCCAGCCCGATTAATCTTAAATCATAATCAACCATTATTTTTATCAGTTCTTGAAAATTTACCCTCGCCTGCCATTTTAATTTCTTTTTTGCCTTTGTCACATCTGCTTTGAGATAATCCACTTCTGTAGGCCTGAAATAACGCGGGTCTATTTCAATTAAAACGTCTCCCTTTTTAATGCTGGAGGTTGGAGGCTGGAGGCTGGAGGTTAAGGAATGAATGATACCTTTTTCGTTTACACCTTTTCCTTCCCATGCGATTTCAATACCGGCGTATTTAAAAGCAGTCTCAACAAATTCACGGACTTTATAACTTTCCCCCGTACCAACGACATAATCATCCGGTTCAGACTGCTGAAGCATAAGCCACATCATTTCTACATATTCAGGGGCAAATCCCCAGTCACGTTTGGCATCGAGATTTCCCAGATAAAGCTTATCCTGCTTTCCTGCCAATATATTTGCTAAAGCTCTTGTGATTTTTCTTGTTACAAAAGTTTCTCCGCGCCGCGGGCTTTCGTGATTAAAAAGAATACCGTTGCAGGCAAACATATTATATCCGTCACGGTAATTTTTAGCCATCCAGTAAGAATACAATTTTGCGCAGGCGTAAGGACTTCTTGGTTCAAAAGGGGTATTTTCAGACTGGGGCGGTTTTGCAGAACCAAATATCTCCGATGACGAGGCTTGATAGAATTTTGTTTGGACGCCGCTTCTTCTTACCGCTTCCAGCAATCTTACCGTCCCCAGAGCAGTAACATTACTGGTATATTCCGGAATATCAAAACTGACACGTACATGGCTTTGAGCACCCAGATGGTATATTTCCTGAGGTTTAATACTATAAATTAAACTGTTTATCTGCTCGGCATCTGATAAATCCCCGTAATGCAGAAAAAGCTTTGCACCGGGGGAATGAATATCGACATAAATATGATCAATCCTGCCTGTATTAAAGGTACTGGCTCGGCGTATAATACCGTGTACTTCATATCCCCTGGACAAGAGAAATTCGGCAAGATAAGAACCATCCTGGCCGGTTATTCCCGTAATTAACGCTTTTTTCGCATTTTTACGCGGCATTTATTGAAATCTCCTTTTCTATTTTTAAATTATTTATTATAACATTATTATTATTTTATACAAAATATTTTATGCTACCTTCCATATATATCATCAATTCTCTCGATATCATCTTCCCCTAAATATTCACCGTTCTGGACCTCTATTATTTCTAAAGATGTTTCCCCTTGGTTTTCCAGCCGGTGAACGGCAGTTTTTGGAATATAGGCGGATTCGTTTTCACGGACAATCAATTCTTTTTCTCCAATCGTAACTTTTGCAATTCCTTTTATAACCACCCAGTGTTCTGAACGATGTTTATGCCTCTGGAGGCTTAATTTAGCATTTTTATTTACGATTATTCTCTTAATTTTATACCGGCCACCTTCCTCAAGCACAGTATAACTTCCCCAGGGCCTGTAAGTACAAGTATGTTCTACCGCTTCTTTGCGGTTATCTTTTTCTAATTTTCCAATAACATCCCTGACTTTCTGGGAACATCCCTTTTTTGCTATAAGCGTGGCATCAGCAGTATCAACCACAAGACAATCTTCCAAACCTACCGTGGCTATTAATCTTTTGTCACCAATAATAAGACAATTTTTTGTGTCTGTAGTTAAAATATCACCTATCTTCGCGTTACCCGATTCATCTTTTTCGAGTATTTCAAAAAAAGAATCCCATGACCCGATATCGTTCCAATATAAATCCATTGGAATGACCGCGACTTTGTCCGATTTTTCCATCACGGCGTAATCAATTGAAAGAGAAGGCATTCTACCAAATTCTTTCAGCATATCATCAAAATTTTTATCGAGAAATTCACCAATTTGAGGGGCATGTTTATTTAATTCTTTAATAGCTGTCCCAATGGTAAAGGCAAACATTCCCGAGTTCCAGTAATAATCCCCGGAATCAACATATTTCTGCGCGGTCTCTCTATCCGGCTTCTCAACAAACTTTTCCACCTTTAAATAATTAATTTCTTCTGCTTTCTTCCTTCTGCCTTCTTCCTTCAGTCTTCTGACTTTAATATATCCATACCCCGTTTCAGGTTTCAAAGGTTTTATACCAAAAGTTGCCATATAGTTATCTTTAGCAACCTCTTCCGCATATTTCATATATTTTTTAAACATATCTTCATCTTCATTTTTTATCATCTGGTCTGATGGCAAAACATAAATTAACTCATCCAGCCCGCAGCCAAGTTTTTCAATACAGTATTTCACACCTAATGCTATTGCAGGAGCGGTATTTTTACTCATAGGCTCAAGAATTATATGAGCAGGCGTATTCGCCTGCTCATCCTGAGTACAACGAAGGATCTCAGAAATATCGGATTTCACATGGAATTGATATTTATCGTTAGTTATAAAAATAATATCTTTTAATGATACCAAACCTGAAAGCCTTGCTATGGTCTGCTGCAAAAAAGATTTACCATTGTTTATTTTTAAAAACTGTTTCGGGTAATTGCGCCTGCTCATCGGCCATAACCGCGTCCCTGAGCCGCCCGCCAAAATAAATGTTTTCACACCGCCCTTCCTTTTTCATCTTGCTTTTTGGCAATATTTTCAATAATAAATATTAAAGCTATGTCAAACCATAAAAACATGGATATCTTTTCATTTTTGTTATGATTAGCGAAAAATACTGTTGTTTGAGAGCAAACCAGATAGCCCCCTAAACTTGCCATGGTTCCATTTAACAGATTTTTAAGATGAATATCATTAATTTTTTCTTGTAATTCAAAATACTTTTTGAAGGAAATAAAAATAATCAACAAAAAACTGAATAATCCAATTAACCCATTCTCTGAAGTAACATGCAAAAAGATATTATGCGCGTGCCAGCCACGCGTCCAATCTTCTTTAGCATCATTCCCTTTATACTGCTGGGCAATAACATCATATGTCCCCGGGCCTATTCCCAAAAAAGGAAAATCTTTAATCATAGCTAAAGAACTTTTCCATGCAGAAATTCTATCTCCTGTAGTATTTTTAAAATCAGCTATGGAAATCATTCTCTGCTTTAAACTGGAGGGTATGATTAAAAATAAAAAAACAAGTGTTAGAAAAGTTAAAACAAAAAATCTCCAATTTTTTAATATATGCACATACATCAAAATAAAAAATAAAATAACAGCGATAAATCCTATCCAGCTCCCGCGTGAATAACTAACTACCATCCCTGTAATTAAAATAATTAATCCTGACACAAAAAAGATTGAAAATGTCAAATTCTTCCTATAATTAAGAAGAAATCCAGCTAAAACCGGTATAGTAAGCACAGCAGCAGCTCCAAATTCAGCACGGCCACCAAAGCTATAATAATTTCCATCATCATAGCCAAGTCTTGAATTTACATGTTGAATAGTCCCTCTGGCTGATGTATAAATAACAGAAATTAAAAAAATAAACAATATTGCTTCCAGTTTATTTTTATTATCAATATTATTTATTAATAAAAAAACCATACTTGTATAAAGAATAAAATCCCGAAAATATAAAAAACTGACTTTTGGCTGTGAAGAAAAAACCACAGCAATTAAAAATGTTATTAAATAAATTAAAACAGGCAAATTCAAGCTGGTTTTAATAAAGCTGCTTTCCTTATAAATGATTTTTTTAATAATCCAAAATAAAATTGTTGCTATTAAAACATTTTTTAAGCTGTGCAGGCTTACCATTCTATTACCAACAGCGAAGTCAAATCCAACACCGCCCATTATACTAACGAGTAATGGAATTAAACTTAAAATTAGAACATCAAGAAAGGTTTTAAAAGCAATTGGAGATATCATTATTTTACTATTTATGACTAAGCGGATTTATTAGTCACCATTCGATGAAATTATATTTTGCATACTTTGAATAATACTGTTTTCATCCATTATATTCGCAAGTTTTTGCAGATTTTTAACCTGAGTGCGCAATTTTATAGTATCAAACAACTCAGATTGACTGATATAAATTTTGTTATGTTTTGTAACTCTATCTTTTTCTTTATCTAAAAGAAGCTCTTCAGAAAGCTTCTCACCGGGCCTTAACCCGATGAATTTAAAAGAAATATCTTTATCAAGAACTAAACCTGATAATGCAACCAGATTCTTTGCTATATCCACTAGCTTTATCTGTTCACCCATATCCAGGATAAAAAGTTCCCCGCCCTTGCCTATCGCCCCGGCCTGTAACACAAGAAGAGCCGCCTCTTTTACACTCATGAAATATCTTTCAGTGTCTTTATGAGTTATAGTTATCGGCCCGCCTGATTCTATCTGTTTTTTAAATAAAGGAACCACGCTCCCGTTCGAACCGATTACATTTCCAAAACGTACCGCCATAAATTTTGTCTTACTGTTTCTAGCCTTCGACTGTAAAATCATTTCCGCTATCCGCTTGCTCATTCCCATGACATTAATGGGATTTACCGCCTTGTCCGTTGAAATAGCAACAAATCTTTCAACTTTATAGTGACTAGCCGCATAGATAAGATTGCGGCTTCCGATTATATTATTTTTAACCGCGGCTGTTGGATTTTCTTCCATTAACGGCACATGTTTATGAGCGGCGGCGTGAAAAACAATCTGGGGAGAATAGCGGGAAAAAGTTTGTTTTAATAAACCGATATCACTGATATCTCCTATAACCGTTTTTATTTTTATATGAGGATATTTTGTTTTAAATTCCACCAATAAAAAATAAACATCATTTTCATTATGGTCAAAAAGTATAATCTTTTTTGGCGAAAAATTTACTATCTGCCTGCAGAGTTCAGATCCTATCGACCCGCCGGCCCCGGTAACAAGAATTTTCTTATCAAAAATATAATTGCCTATTTCTGTTTCATCTATTTTAAACGTATCTCTTCCTAGAAGATCTTCCGGCCTTACTTCTCTCGGTTTTATTTCTAATTCCCCGCTTAAAAATTTTTGGAATTTAGGGATAATTTTAATTTTCACTTTTGATACAGGGCAATGAGAAATTATTTCCCTAATCACTTCACCTCTTGCTGAAGGAATTGCCAAAATTATCTCATCAATATCATAATCTTCTGCCACTTTAGAAATATGCTCTTTCCCTCCTAAAATTTTTTTGCCATAAATAGTCCCGTGATGTTTTACTTTATCATCATCAACGAAACCAATAATTTCTCCGCTGCCCGGATTATTGCGATATTCTTTTAACGCTAAAATTCCCGCTTCTCCCGCTCCTACGATAAGGATTTTTTTTTGTTTTTTTGAGTTATCTGCCCGGTACCTTTCCCTGAACAAACGGACAAAAAAACGTATCCCCGCGACCATACCAGTACAAATGGCAAAATCAATAATAAAAACAGACCGGGGAAAATCTTTCAGACCATAAATAAAAACTTCGCCTAAAATAAAAACAACAACCGCTAAAGCGTTTGCTTTAAGTATCTGCGCCAAATCACTCATACTGACATACCGCCAGAGGCCTTCAAATACTCCAAAATAATAGAAAATAAAAAATTTAATTATAATCAATAGCGGAAGAGTTTCCCAAAAAACACTTAAGTATGGTTCGGACAGGCTAAAATCGAAACGTGTGTAAAAAGAAAAATAATAAGCCCATGTTATTAAAATCAGGTGGGTAATTATTATAAATAACCTGCGATATTTCAAAATAAATTCTTTATATTTTGTTATCATAATATTAATATTCCTGAATAATAAATTATTATATAATATTAATTTAAAATAGGCAATTGTTTAAATCGAATTATATTTTATCAGTGTTTAATACCTTCTTTATTAACAACCTTTATAACAGTCATGAATAATATTTTCAGATCAAAAATAAAGGAATTGTTTTTAAGATAAAACTCATCAAATTCCACTTTTACCGGTATCGGTAATTCATCTCTTCCATTTATCTGCGCCCAGCCTGTAATACCCGGTTTAAGTTTATGGATATTTTTTTCTGTTCTTAATCCAATGAGGTCATATTGATTAAATAACGCCGGGCGCGGGCCAACAAAGCTCATATCCCCTCTTATCACATTCAATAACTGCGGTAATTCATCAAGGCTTGTTTTTCTCAAAAATTTTCCGACTGAAGTTAAATAAATATCTGGATCTTTCAAAAGATGCGTCGCTACCGGAGGCGTATTTATTTTCATCGTCCGGAATTTAGCCATTTTAAAAATATTATTGTTAACTCCAATTCTGTCGGACCAATATAAAACCGGGCCAATAGAAGTAAGTTTTATTATTATACTGATAAATAACATTGGAACAAAAAATATTATTAAAAACAAACAGGCAAAAAAAATATCAAAAATGCGTTTCATAATGTATATAATGGTCGATGGTTTCTTTTATACCTTCTTCAAGTGTAAACGGCGGTTTCCAACTAAGTAAATTCCTGATTTTACTGCTGTCTACAGTAAGAGATCCCACCAATTTTCCCACTTCTTCACCCTTTCCTGCAATTTTACACAGCGTCATCAAGATACCCGTGGATAAAGGAAACAAAAGAGGCCTCTTACCCAAGGCAAAAGCGATCATCTTTATTAAATCTGGAGTGGAAATATCCTGTCCATCACTTAACATAAAAATTTCTCCTGCCGCTAAAGGATGATTAACACAAGTAATAATTGCATCAAGTAAATTGCCAAGATAAATTAAACTGCGCCGGTTAGTAACATTCTTAAATGGTAAAGGCACACCTGAGTTGACAAGTTTAATCAAATTTCTAAAATTAGCCTTTACTCCCGGACCATAAACCAAAGGTAGCCGTAAAATTACCACTTGAAGCCCAGTCTCAGCAGCTATGCAAACTAATGAATTTTCGGCTTCCTGCTTACTGGCACCATAAGGATCTTTCCCATTTGCTTTAATTGAGCTGATAAAAATGAACCGTTTTATCCCGCTTTTTACCGCCTGCTCTGCCAATCGTTTGGTACCCATAGCATTAATTCGATGATATACATAATCAGGGTCACTTTCTTGTTCACGCATTACATGAGCCCGTCCAGCCAAATGGACAACAAAATCAACATCACAAAGGGCATTACTCCAATCAGTTAACTCGCTTATGTCCCCGACTTGAATATATTCATCAGCCTCAGAAACATTATGCGCATTATTACGTACAGCACCTCTAACAAAACAGCCCTTTTCTTTTAAAAAAGTGCATAGACTGCAGCCGATAAATCCATTCGCACCTGTAACAAGTATTTTTCTTTTTTTATTTATCTCCATATATCTTGACTAAACATATAGCTATTTAGATGCATTTTTAATCAGTTTAGAAATAACCGAATTATATTTTTCTGCACTGGCTTGTTTTGAATAATGCTCAAGAACAAATAACCTGCCCTTTATCCCTTCATCTTCAAGTAAATATTTTTCATTGAAAGCTTTTAACACCGCATCACAAAAAGCCTCATGGTTTTCAGGAAGAACCATCCTGCCACAGCCTGAAGTTTTTATTAATTGCTCCATTTCAGAATCTTTATAAGCAGAAATAATAACAGTCTTTGCGCTGGCAAAGCTTGTATATATTTTTGATGGGAACCCGTCTCTTATTCCTACCTGAGTCATTGGGATCATGATTATGTCGACACTGGCGTTAATCAAAGGCATTATATGATTGGATTGATATGGAATTAAAACAATATTGCCAAGATTTAATTCTTTAATTCTATCTCCCAGCCAGTTACGACAGATTCCATCTCCAACAATAACGAATTTTATCGGATAATCAGACAAATGCTCCGCTGCAAAAACAACAGATTCCCAATCCTGCATAAGTCCAATATTGCCGGCATATAAAACAATAAAATATCCCACTAAACCATTTGCTTCGAGAAACGTATTGTTTTTCTGAAGGGGACGATAGAATTCACAGTCAACCCCATTGGGGATAAATGATATTTTTTCAGGAAATATTCCGCGAGTGGATATAATTTTCTTAAATTGTTCAGTAATAGTCACAATGTGCGTGTTCCAGCGATACACCAGCTTTTCTAAATATTTCATCAAATTAATAAGGACTTTCCATTTGATTAAACCCCGGCTGATTACAATATCCGGATATAATTCTTGTACTACATATACTGACGCCGCTTTCCATCGTAATGCAAGAAAATACCCGATAATACCAATGGTTAAAGGCGGAGAGTTTGAAATAACTATATCCTGCTTCTCTAATAAAAATAAATTCACGAGCAATGAAAAAAAATGAAACTTTACGTAATCCACCGCCCTCAGCCACAATCTATTGCCTTTTATAGGAATCTTTATATGCCAAACAGGAATTCCGTCACACTGGCCGTAATATAAAAATCCCAGCCATTTTTTTTTAAGCGTGTAAGACTTTAGTGTTTTCTTATCAATATTGTAGTGAGGTGTCGTGGTTAGGATAGTGACGTTATGCCCAAAACGTTTGAGTTCAAGCGCAAGGTCAGTCACTATATAAGCAGTCGAAACTCTATCAGGAAAAAAAACTAAGGAATGCAAAAGAATGCGGCTCATTTTTCCTGCCAAACAACCCGACGGACAAAATCGGTATAACTTAAAATAATTCTCATGACTTTCTCAGATACATTATCCACGGTGTAATCGTTAACTAGTTTTAACGATCTTTCTTCTCCTCTCTTCTGGTCATTCAAAACAGTTAACGCTTCAATTATTCGTTCCCAATTATACCCGACCATCATTACCGAGGCTTCCTCCATACCTTCAGGACGTTCATGGGACTGCCTTAAGTTTAAAGCCGGAAAATTAAGAATTGATGATTCCTCGGTAATAGTCCCGCTATCAGAAAAGACGGCTTTGGCATTTATTTGCAATTTTACATAATCAAGAAAACCAAAAGGCTTCATTATCTCTACCAACGGATTTAAATCAACCTTATCCCCTTCCATCCTCATTTTAGTTCTTGGATGAGTAGAAAAAATAATCCTTTTGCCATACTTTTTGGCCAAATTATTAAGCAAAATAACTAATTTACTAAATTGTTCCGGACAATCAATATTCTCTTCCCTATGAGAACTAAAAACAAAATAATCTAAACGGGTTAATTTCATCCTTTTTAAAACATCGGATGACTCAATTTGAGGAAGATAATAATTCAGCACCTCAAACATCGGGCTTCCGGTTTTAATAATTCTATCTGCAGGCAATCCTTCCCTAAGCAAGTTTTCTCTGGAAATCGAGGAATAGGGAAGATTAATGTCACTAATATGGTCAATTATCTTTCGGTTAATCTCTTCCGGTACGCGCTGGTCAAAACAACGGTTTCCCGCTTCCATGTGGAAGATAGGTATTTTTTGCTTTTTTGCCGCAATGGCAGATAGACAACTATTAGTATCGCCCAAAACCAGCAAGGCATCGGGATTGGTTTTTCTCAATACTTCATCCGAACCGGAAATAACTAAGCTGATAGTTTCAGCAGCAGTTTTACCCGCAGCCTCGAGAAAAAAATCAGGCTTACGTATGTTTAATTCTTTAAAGAAAATTTGATTGAGTTCATAATCATAATTCTGTCCCGTGTGAATAATTATGTGCTGAGTGAATTTATCCAACACAGCCATAACTCTGGACAACCTGATAATTTCGGGTCTTGTACCGATAATTGTAGCTATTTTCATTAATATCCTTTCTTTTCCATTTTGTCCAAAATTACATTCATTGGATATGTATCCGTATTACCGGGGTCGAGAATCTGGTTGGACCAAAACAATGTAACTAAATTTCCTGAGCCGGTATTTTTTATCGAATGGGCGTATCCGGGCGGAATATCAATAACCCGCAGGTCAGAACCACTAACTTTATATTCAATTATATCAGAACAAAATATATTGCGGAAGGCGATCACTGCCTCTCCCTCAACCACAAAAAACTTTTCTGTTTTAGTATTATGATAGTGGTTTCCACGAATGACTCCGGGCAAAGTATTTGAAACAAAAATTTGGCCAAACCCGCCGGCCTTTAAAAACTCGCCTAAATATCCCCGGTTATCTGATTTTTTCTCCAACGTATATGATAAGTTGCCCGAATCAAGATATGAAAGATATGTAGCATAAAGTTTTCTTATAAACTCATCGGCAAAATCAGGAGATAAAAGATTTGAACGGAAACTTTTAAAATCCATCAGCGTTTGAGCTAATTTTCCAAGAGTTATCGTATAATCAGGGAAAACTTCTTTATAAAAAAACCCACTTGTATGGAATGACTCGATTTCGTTTGTAAAATCTTTTACTACATCATCAATATAAACCAATGTTAACTTAGCATCCATATCGGAGATCGACAATGGCAGATTATGAGCAATATTATAACAGAAAGTTGCCACAACAGAATTATAATTTGGTTTACACCATTTACCAAAAACATTTTTTAGCCGGTAAACAGTCACTTTTGCATTTGTTTTTTCAGAATACTCCTTTAATAATGTTTCTGCATCTTTTTTACTTTGTCCATAAGGATTTGTTAAATTCGCTTGTATTGAAGAAGAGAAAATAACAGGTATTTTCCGTTTATTTTTATAGAGTAATTCACACAGCTTTCTGGTAAAATCCACATTACCGGTTTGAAACTCGCCTTCTTCCTTAGGCCGGTTTATACCGGCTAAATGAACTACTATATCCGCATCTTTCAAACAAGCTTCAAGTTCAGAATAATTATTCCCTATGTCGAACTGAATAACATTATATTGTAATCTCTGAAGCAAAAAAGACACCAGATTCTTTCCAATAAAACCCTTTGCCCCAGTAATTAAAACAGTTGATTTTTCATTAACCATTTTTGTATTCTTTTTACTCCTCTGCGGTATAATCCACTTTCATTAACATTTCTATCATCTCCAGCTCTTACAAAATATGTGTATTATCAGAGTTATAATTGGCACGTATAAGATTATCTTTTTCTGCCCTGTTAGGATAATTAATAAGAACTGCTTTGTATACACCTTTGAATACAAATAAACTACCGGCAGCCGCACCTATGATCCTGTGTTTATTAATTAGCTTGCCTATATCATTAAGCGATCTTGCGCCCCCAAGAACTGTTAACGGTATATTAACCGCCTCCCGGACTTTCTCAACTAAATCAAGATCATAGCCTTTCATAAGGCCGTCATTATCTATAGAATTTATCACTATCTCGCCTGCTCCAAGCCTTTCCATTTGCAGTGCCAATTCTGACGGGCATTTTCCGGTAGCCTTATGCCCATTGTGTGTCCAAATCTCATACTTACCATCTGCAAAATGTTTTTTTACATCTAATACAACCACCACGCTCTGATTACCAACACATTCAGCCGCCTCAGTTACAAGACCAGGGTTTTCTATTGCGGCAGAACTTATTGCTACTTTTTCTACACCTGATTGAATAATTCTTTGTATCTGCCCAATAGTCTTTACACCGCCTCCATAGCAAAGAGGCATTCGACATTCCGCCGCTAAATGTTCAATCATATTATAATCGGGTTCTCTTTTTTCAAGAGTCGCACTAATATCTAATACTATAAGTTCGTCCACTTCCTTCTCGTTGAAAATCTTTACAGCATTTATAGGGTCTCCTACATACTTCGGACTTTTAAAATTGACAGTCTTAACAAGGCCTTTGTCTTTAACCAATAAGCATGGAATAATCCGTGGATATAACATCTTTACAGCTTTCCAAAATTTTCAAGGAGCCTAATACCCCATTGATGACTTTTTTCCGGATGAAATTGAACACCAAAAACATTTCCGGAATTCACTGCACAGGCAAATTCTCCGCCATAATCAGTTACAGCAATAACATTCCCGCTTTCACGGCTTTGAAAATAATATGAATGTAAAAAATAAAAGCGCGCGTTAATATCAAGACCCTGCAGCAAACCATTCATTTTTAATGGTTTGATATTGTTCCAGCCCATGTGAGGCACACACATTGAATATCCTGAAGAAGAAGGATTGAACCTTTTTATCTCCCCATCTATCCACCCAAGACCAGGCAGGTTTCCCTCCTCGCTGGAACGTGCAAGTATCTGCATCCCAACACATATACCCAAAACTGGTATATGACGACTAAGCACAATCTCATCAAGGAACTGCCGCATACCTGATTTTTGAAGCATCTGCATCGCATAATCAAAAGAGCCAACGCCCGGTAATATCACCTTACTGGCATTTTCTAAATCTTCGGGTTGCTTAACAATTTTAGCCGGTATATTTAATTTTTTATAGACATTAGCAAACGCTCTCACATTTCCCAATCCGTAATCAATTATTGATATCATCGGATTATTACCTTTTGTATCCTAAACATTCGCAAAATATTTGTTGCAAAACTGATTAAAGGCATGCTGGATTTGTAATCCCGGTAAGTCTTATTCTTACCGTTCATTATCTCCCGCAGTTCAGGCACAGTCAGACCCAGCTTTGTAGCTACATACTCGAAGTCCTGGATCATTGTCTGCTCATCATATGCTTTTTGTGCAATACGTTCAAGCGCTGCTTCGCGTGTCATTTGTTTGGTTAAAATTAAACTGGAAAAATGCGCTCGGCGCTTATCATATCCAAACTTTGTTGGAAGCCAATATCCTTCATAAAATCTTGTAAAACGCGATTCGTAATGCTTATGAGCGTATTTTTGCCAGCCAAATTTGTCCATCAACTCTTGCATGGCCTCTTCTTTAATATAAGAAACATAATTTAGCAGTTTTACTACCCTGACACCTTTAATATACCGGTAGTATAACTTATATTTAAAAATATCAGCTAATGGAAATGTTTTTAAAGGGCGGTGACCAAAACGGCGGTGAATATCTCTTATCTGACGTAAATCGGAAGCATGGTAATGCCATTCAAGCGGTTCGCGAACACATTCAGTAGAATAGTTCGCGCCTGTTAATACGTATCTGAAACCGTTCTTTGCCGCAAAATTATAAAGCGCGGCAAAAAATGCATGATCCTGCGGCGTGTCAATATGAGGAACCTGCGCTTTAAAAAAAGCTAACTGCAAATCCTTCATCTCAAGCCAATCAACAACCTCCGTATGTAAGTCAAGATTGAGTCCGTCGATCAACCTTTCAATATTATTTACGCTTTCCTGCGAGTTCCAGCCGGCGTCGACATGAAACAACAACGGTCTTAAGCCAAATCTTTTTTTTGCAAGATATGCACAATATGAACTGTCAACACCGCCGCTTATGCCGATAAGACAATCGTGGCCGCGCCCTTTTCCATCCTTCTTGATCCTCTCAACGAGAGGAGCAAGCATCTTTTCACCATTCTCATTTGGGTGCCAATTCGGCAAAATATTTTTATGGTAATTACGGCAATAGTCGCACCAGCCCCGCTCATCAAAAGTAATATTGGGGTCGGTAGTGTCCATTATGCAGTTTGAGCATATTTGATACTTTGTTTTACTCATATTCACAGCTCCTCATATTAAAAAAACCTGGCCAGAAAAATGGTTATTCAAAAATATTTTCAACGCAACTA
Source organism: bacterium (assembly GCA_040754625.1). NCBI lineage: Bacteria > bacterium. The sequence goes on from JBFMCF010000096.1 coordinate 27,163, forward strand.
TTTCCCCTTAAAAAGCTGGCGATTCCCCTCCAATATAGTAGGATCTAATAAGCGCTCAATAATTTTAGCCTTAACAACAGCCCGTTTCTTTAAACGTTCATTATAGCTCAATAAGGCAAAATTCTCAATTGTTTTTACAAAAGAATCCATCTGAGTTAAATCTATATCCCAGCCTAATCCATCGGCCTGTAAATTACGCCAGGAAGTTTTGTTACTAATCAGTACCGGTGTCCCTGCTGTTAAAGATTCAATAATGACATGTCCGTAATTCTCTCCGGCTGTCGGAAGTAAAAAAAGATCGTACTGGCTAAAAACATGTCCAACTTCACCGGGGTTTACACTTCCGAAATAATTTACCTTCACGTTATCGGGCATCCTATTCATTAATTCCTGGCATTCTTTCCAATAAACCGTATCTTCTGCAGGCCCATAGATATCAAAAATCACCTTTGTTTTAACTTTACTTAAAACATTTAAAGCATAATCTAATCTCTTTTCCCGCGCAATTCGGGATAAAAATACAACTTTTAAATTTTCAAAATCAGATGATGGTTGCAAAGTTACTTCAGGATATTTATCAGAAATAACTTTGTTTGGCAAATCACGCGCTATGCGGATTGTATCAGGTTTCACCTTCATAATCTTAATGATATCCTTTACTTCAAATTCACTAGATGCCTGCCATATAACCTTATTATAAAATCCGAACAACCTGGCCATCTGAATATAAATGAACTTTTTTGGATATTTCAAACCTAATGACCCCCAGGCAAACTCTCCACGCGGTGCAACAATTATATGTTTAAATTTTGCAAAACCAAACTTGCGGATTAATAACACCTTTACGGTAAGAGGATCAAAAAAGCTATTTAGGTAAACTACATCATGTGGGGTATTTTTCAGCAAATTCAATATATCTTTTACAGTGCTCGTCTGCGGTTGCAAATAAAAAACCACTGCATTGCCAACCTTATTCCATTGATTAGGCTTTATGCAGGCGTAAGGAATATCTTCCCCCAAATCCCTGTCTCGCGTAACTATACGAAAGTCGAAATCATCACATAAATAATCAACAGTGTTGGCGATTGTGCGCAAGATACCTCCTGCTTTATAGCCGGGAAGATAATTGCCAATAAAAGTAAGAATAATTGGTTTATCATTAAAACTCTTCATTATTTTTCATTATTCCAAAACACTCATCTTATTTCAATGAGCAAAACTATCAATACTGTTCTTCAAATTCTTGCCAGCTTTTCCCGCAGATAGTTAAATCCCGACCAATGTGTAACCCTTAAGAATAAAAAATTAAGAGTTATGCCGGACCGAACTTTGACCATAAAAGTTTGCATCAAAATCCACCAAAGCGGTTTATAACCTTTATAAACCTGATAATTAAACCATGTATATGCTTTTTGAATTTGACGTTTAGAAAAATGAGGGAAATCAATCACAGGCTGTCTCCGTTCCAGCCGATAATCAATAGGTGGTTTTAGATAACCTTCCCGAATACACATGTTATATAATTCTGTGCCCGGATATGGGAAAAAAATCCCCGAATAATGAAAATCCGGCTGGCATTGACGATTTACTAAAACTGTTTCCATATAATCATTGTAAGCCTCGCCGGGAAGGCCTATTATATTAAACACAAAGATTTTAAGCCCAGCTTTACGCGCCATAGCAGTAACATCCAAAAAATCCTTGTTTGAATAGTCCCGCTTGAGTATTTCCTTGCGAACCCGTTCACTTCCTGACTCAAGACCAATATTAATTTTATAAAAATGCGCTTTTTTGAGCGCAAATAATATGTCTTCATCTTTTGATTGCGGGGAAATTCGGAAATTACAGCCATACGAAATAAAATTATCAATTGTTGCGTTAAACCTTTCAAGCTGTTTACAAAATTCAAAAAGCCAAGCTTTATTCAAAGCTATAGATTCTACCTCGAAATATATTCTTGATTGTGTCGGATATGTTGTATGAAGAAAAGCAATTTCTTTGATAATATTTTCAGGAGAACGAAATCTCACATATTTTCCAGCAGCAACTTTTTTAAGAGCGTGGTTGCAACAATATGTACAACCGTGGGGACAGCCCCGCCCCAGCAATACAGCTAATTCAGCCCCCGACTGTTCTTTCATCCATGGTATCCATATTGCCCTATCCGGAAATGGCAAACTATCAATATCTTGAAAAAAAGGACGGGTAGAATTCCTTTCAATATTTCCGTCCGAAGATTTTATCCATAGATTTTGAATCCCGTGGGGGACAGTACCCGCTTCTATCTGGCGGCATAATTCTAACATTGAATATTCTCCTTCCCCTATGCAAACAGCGTCAAAATGGCCGTTTATTACCTCGGAAGGATTCAAAGTAGCATGTACTCCACCGATAATAAGATATTTATCAGGCCATTGACTTTTTATAAAACTTGCTATTTTTTCAATGAAAGGATACTGACTCGTTACGGCAGTAAAACAAATAACATGAGGAAAAAACTTCTCTACAAACTTGTTTAACAGCTTTATGTTCTTTTCCCATGGATTACTGCTTCCTAATACTACAAGTTGAGTTTCGTAACCATTAATTTTTAATACAGAAGAAATGTAAGAAATTCCAAACGATATGTCTGACCAGGACTGCAAAGGCCTTGAGATTGATTGAGCATCCTCTAACGAATAAATAAACGCAATTTTCATTGATAATTCCTTAAATTTACAATCAATTAATATAGTTTTGAGAACAGAAAATATTTTCTCTATTTCGCAATTGTTCCTGTATTCCTGTTTAAATAAACCACATTATCATGCCTGTCCTGTAAATAGAAACCGTGAATATCAATTAACTCTTTTAACATATCATCCACAGATACCGGAACTCCGGCATACGTTGTATTATGTAATTCAAAAAAAATATGCTGGCAGTCACGCAACGCTTCTCTGTCTTGACGAATAATATAGACTTCTTCACCTTCTATATCCGCTATGAGCACAAAATCATTAATATGATAAGCGGATTTCAATTCAAATAAAGTAACCGCTTTAACCATAATAGAATTATGTTGCGGATTTCCACAAGTTAATCTTCCTGTCGTTGATAAATGGCCTGGTGTAAAAAAGACATTATTATTACTTTTTTTATTATAATTAATGGCCATATTGAGGCATTCTACATTATGATATAGACGGTTAAGATTTAAGTTTACAGGTATATGCCTACTCAATGCAGGGTGCGCTTCCACACAAATTAAACAGGCATTTTTATAGAGACGTTTTCTGATGAGTGAAGAAACAACTCCAATAGAACTGCCTAACTCAATAACATCGAACGACTCAGGCAAATACTTTTGAATAAAACGAATCTCTGCACTTTCATATATTTTCCAAAAAAGTTCAGCCTTAGTTGCTGGAGAAATCTCAGGAATTGAAGTATTAAATACCATACCCCTGAAAGGAATTTTATCATTATAGAAATAAGACAAAATTTTTCCTATCAGGGAGATAGTTAACATCCTGGCAATAAATATTTTTATTTTCATTATTTACATAATTTAGTTTAACTGCTTCTAATTTCCGATATAATTTGATGAAATTTTTCAGCCCAATGGGTATGCACGTAAAATGAACTTAACCGTTTGCTCTCGTTATAAACCTCATTTAATTTCCAACCAGGTAAGGAAGCAGCTTCTTTTAGTTTTTCTGATAACTCGTTAACCGATTTTGCTTTAAAAATAAATCCGTTCTTTTTATTTAAAAATTCATAGCGGTTTCCTACCCGATCGCTAAGAATCAAACCACATCCTGTCAGAGCAGCCTCCGAGACAACCAATGGCCAGTGATCTTCTATACTGGGCAGCACTAAAAATCTCGACCGCTTTAAAGCATCGGCTATTTGAAGAGACTGCATAAATGGATGAACTATTACACCCGGACAACTTTCCAGAAGGTTTTTATATTCACCAGCACCATACACGAGGATTTTCCAATCAGGAAAATCCTGATGGAATATCTTGAATGCTTTTGCCAGGGTAGAAACCCCTTTTCGGGCAATAAACTGCCCGATAAAAATAAACTGCTTAGGCCTCTGAGTTAGAATAGGCCCAGGAGTAAAGCAATTAGAATCTGACCCATAAAGGCCCGTATATATCTGTGAAGAAGGCATGCCAAAAAAACGCATAAGGTGAACCGCTGATTCGCCGGGCACCCAAACTGCTGAAAACCATTTTTTATAAAAAAAACGAAATTTAACTGCTCCCATCCATTGCCGTATGTTGTTTTTCCAGCAATTATCTATAAGACATATAACTTTTCCACCATTATCTCTGACTTCTCTCCCTAACTTATTAAATGAAGGAATAAACCAGCCTGCTTGAAAAAAAATATCCGGAATAGATAAATCAATGTCATGCCATGAGTTCACATTTGATTTATCTATCCAGTAAATTTTTTGGCCGAGAAGTTCCTCCGAATCCTTGGTAGACATTTGCGGCATTGTTCCGATAACTATTACAGGATGCCCCAATCTCTTAATACCTTCCCGGATAAGACGGGCACCATAAGCAGGAATACCCGACCATGAAATAGCAATATTAATTTTAGTTCCAGAAGTTTTTACAACATTCACAATATGTCATCCTGCAGCCAATTAATTAATCTATCAGCCTGGTAACTCCAAGTCTTTTTTTTCAACAAAAAGTCCTTTATCTTCATAGAATTTTGGCCTATTCTATTATCAGGCCAATGCAACACATTTTCAATCGTTTTTGCTAAACAATCTTCGGTTTCTTCTTTCAATACTTCAAGCACATCACGATACTCAGGACTAAGTCCAGATGTCCATGTGCTAATAACCGGTTTCCCGTAACTCAAGTATTCTAAAATCTTTGAAGGGAAATTCATATTATTGCCGGGAACACGTGAAGGCCTCGGATTTACCAGAACAGATGCCTGCCTGCACATTTTCTGAAGCTGTGACTCAGGAACAAGGCCGAAAAAACGTATGCGGGAATCTTGCTTGAGAGCGGCCTTCAAATCTGAACTGCTTCCATGTCCACAAATCCAGAGCTCAATGTTAGTATCGCGAATCTGTTCAAAAGCCTTTAGTAAAAAACTGACCCCTCCCCAAACACTCATCATCCCTGTATATAGAACAATTTTTTTATTCTCCGATCCCTTGTTAGACTGTGTTTCCGGGTTAAATCGCAAGAGGCTGATTCCCCCATCTAAATGCAATTTTTTCGGAAAAGGACAATTTTGAAAAGCGTGATAGGACAAAAATACATGGCCTTTCGCCATATCAGCACCAGAAGGATACCGGGCCCAATTAGGACCAGGATCATATTGATCAGCGCATATATCTATCCATGGAACATGGTAATTTTTCTGCGCATAAAGTCCAGCAGTTATACTCTCAGGGTTCGGGTTATAGGAAAATACTGCCAAAGGGTTTCCTCGCTTCTCACAGATTTCACAAATAGCCTTAATATATACCCGGCGTAAACTGGCAACTCTCAATAATGGAATGTTCCAATAATGAACAAAGCGGCTATCAAAACCCGGATCAAGGTCACCAAAACTGCCTGGATTATATTTCCCTCTCGGCCATATGGGTTCGGGTAAATGCGATATCAGAACAATGGAAAATCCCTGCTCACTTAAAGCCTTGATCAATCCTGCCTGCCAGCGGTTAGCGGCAGGACTGGTAGCAGGGTGTTTTACTAAAGAATCTTCACTAAAAATTCCACCCAACCATAACAACCACTTTGCCAATTAGACCTCCATTTATCGTTTTAGTCCAGGTACTAAAGATTGACTTCGTTGAAAAGGCCGCAACTGCCTATTTTCAGATAAAGGGCTATCTTGCAGAAACAAACAATGACACAGCCCGGCCAAACTCCAAATCCAAAATCCCACAGTTTGGTCTGCCGGAAAATCACCCGTTGTCATTCCTACAATACCAACACCCAAAATACCCGCAGCCAAACTCTTAAGAACCGGATCGGTAGATTTCGTCAATACCAAAAGATTATTCTTCAAAGCAAGGAATAAAATAACAAGCATGATTGTCCCAGCGAATAATCCATCAAGCCGTAAAATTTCAAGAGCGGTGTTATGAGCGCCCACTACCCACTCATCGGGAAGACCAGGAGTTTCCAAAAGCAACGGCTTACCGGAAGGAATAACGAAATAAGGCCCTGAAATAATCTGTTTTAATGCTGCATGCCAGAAAGGTAACCGGTCAGACAGTAATTTGGCTTTAAACCTTTCCGCAAAGGTACCATAATAAGAACCATGTGAAAGTGAAGGTTTATAGTCAGGATGATATCCCAGTAAACTGATACCAGCAGAAAAGAACAGAATCCCTAAAATTGCTATACCTCCAATAAATTTCGCAATACGATTACGAAAAATTGAGTTTGGTCTTTTTATTATAGAACCATAAGAAGTGTTGATAAGCGGCTTCTGTTTTTTTTCACCTAAATAAGATAAAAGGACAGATAGCGAAATAATTCCTATAGTAGTTATAGAACCTTTTATCGCATATTCTACTAATAAAAAAAACACCAATATCCCTAACAGACGATATTTAAGCGGCCGATTGTAAATCAAATAGATCGAAAAAGCCCCGCTCAAACCCATGAAAAGGAAACCGTGATGTGACCAATAAACTCCCAAGCACATCAATGAAAACATAATAATAACAAATGGCAGAAGAATGGGAATTAAAATGTCATTTTTCTCCCTTGGCCAATGTTTGGCCAGAATATAGCCATAGAAATAACTTCCTGTAATCATTAAAAAACGTAGGCCGCGCGTCCAGTTAGGATTTCTCGTCTGGTAGGCTAAATAAAACCCGATCAAAACAGGCAAAAAAGCTGTTAACCAAAGTGATAAAAGAATTTTTGGAAATTGTGATTTAAAGGTTCTAGGTCGAACAAGTTTCTCCAGAAAAACCCGTAAACTAATAAAACCACAAGCCACTGTTTCGACATTTATAGGTAATCCTGCCACAATAACATATTCTCTAAACTCATCAGGTATTGACCCATCATTGATATTATAAAAATAATAACGCGTTAAATACAGTAAAAACAGCCCCAAAATACCATCCGGCCTACCACGCATTATAAGCCAAAAAGATAGGCAAATGCCCAGAAAGGTTGACAGTGTAACACTAATAAAAGACAACAAAAAACAAGAGAAACAAACAACAGTAATAGGAATAAACAAACTTGTTTTTAAATAATTCATTACAAAATGTTAATCCTTTCAGCCAAGAATTGAATCATAAATTCCGGTTATTTTGGCCATTTGCCGCTTAATATTAAAATCTATCCGCGCCTTATTAAAAGCATTTTCACCCAGTTCTCTCATTTTATCCGAATCTAATAAAAGTTCCTCCAATGCCCCAGCTAAAGCATCCGGAGAATTGGGTTTAACTAAAAGACCAGTACGCCCATGTTCAATCAGCTCATTAATCCCACCCAAATCCGACCCGATAGAAGGTTTCCCCATGGCTGCGGCCTCAATAACTGGCCGGGCAAAATGAGGCTGAGTAGCAGGGAAAACGATTATATGGCTTGCGGCAATAAAAGGCGTAATATCTTCCTGAAAGGGCAAAAATTTCAAGTGGGATTGTATGCCCAACTCATGGACTTGTTTCTCCACTTTCTGCGCTAACACACCCGATCCAAACAACGATAAAATTTTTCTTACCATCAACGAAACTAATCTCCCGGACGACAAAAGATTCGAACCGGCCAAAATACAGACAAAATTCGGAACTGAATCGCGAACCAAACTTAGCGCGTTTAGAAGCACCTGTATCCCATTGATTTCTGAAACCCCTCCCAAAAATAATATTATTTTAGTATTTTCAGGTATCCCCATTTTTATCTTTATGCCGTTAGGAGAAACATCCGGATTAAATTTTTTTAGATCAATAAAGTTGGCTATAACACATCCCCGCGATTTGCCTATCCAGTTTTCCCAATCATAGTGAGAAATAAATATCACCTCGTTACCGTATTTTTTAAGCAAAAACCTCATAAAATTTGTTCTCAGGCCAAAATATCCTTTCACCGAAGCTTCACGGACATGCCAAACAAAAGGAATACGACCTTTTGCCAAAGCCATGGCTGAAGGAACCAAAACAACAGAATTAAGATGAACTAAATCAGGTTTTACTTTTGCAACTAAATCCAAAGTAAGACGCATAGATTGTTTCCAATGGATAAAACTTTGTACCAAAGAAAGGCATCCTAAAGGAGAACTCAAACAGGCCCAAGAAGCAGTGGTATGCTCAAAAGTATAAATTCCAGGAGCAACTACTACTGTAAACCCTGCCTTTTCATAAAAATTAATTACTTCCATACAAGGACGGATAAGAGCAACGACGGGCTCAAATCGCGAAAGGTCGAGACCCTGTAATGTATAGAGCAGACTCATACACGAACCGCCCAAGCCGCCCGCATGTTGAATATAAAGAATCTTTCTTTTCATTTTAATTCAATTTTATCCGTTTTTTCTCAAGCCATGAAAGCAAAATTCCCCATGCCCAAAGCGATCTTGGAGGTCTGTCTTTACGAAGCATGCTGTATAGGCTTCGAAGATAAACCGGACGAAATATTTTTTTTGCAGATTCGCTATTTAAAAGTTCTTCAAAACATGGTTTCAAATCGCCTTTCATCCAGCTGATAAAAGGTAATTCAAATCCCATCTTAGGACGATCTCGTAATTTTTCTGGTAAAAATTCCGCTACAGCATTAATAAAAATTTTTTTTGTTTCTATATCACTTAACTTGTGTGCCGCAGGCAGCGCATAAGCAAATTCAACCAGAGGATGATCCAGAAGCATTGGTCGAACCTCGAGACCGTGCGCCATACTCATAACATCCCCATCCCGAAGCAAAGTGCTTAGTAAATAACCTTTCATCTCAGCATAACTGGTTTGTTGAACTTCATCCGCATCAGCCATTAACAATTTCTCTTGACCTTCTACAAGACGTTTACGAAAAGATTTGCACCATTCAGGTTGTACAGCATCTTCAAACTCAAAATTCTCCAGAATGCGCCGCAGCATTGTCAAACGTTCGACTGAGCTTGCTAATTTGAAAAGCAAACGCAATGTAATAAAGTTCGGTCTCAGTTTATGTGTTTTTTCCAGAAGATTATATATAATCGGATTAGGATTGGATATCAATTTTTTATCTTCTGCAAGCCAGCGAAAATGTGTATACCCTGCAAAAAGCTCGTCTCCTCCAAGGCCGGATACGCAAACTTTAACATAATACCGGGATGCATGAGAAATTATCCATGTGTTGGTCCCGTCGATACTTGGCTGATCAATAGCTGTTACTATTTTCTCAAATATTTTCGATGCATCATTTGAAGTTATTACTATTTCCTCATGTTCGCTTTTTAAATAATCAGCCGCTATACGGGCATATTTCCGTTCGTCAATGGCACTATGCGTATTCTCAAAACCTACTGAAAAGGTCTTTATTTTTCTCCCGCTTACAGCACTCATTAATCCAACAACTGCAGTCGAATCGATTCCGCCGCTCAAAAACGCTCCTACCGGCACATCTGACACTAAATTATAGCGAGCGGCATCCTGAAGAAATATCTTCAATCTCTCGGATGCTTCATGGAAACAAACATTACGTAGTTCCTTTCTAAGTTCAGCAGTTTCTTCATGAAGGTCCCAATATTTAACAAACCGTTTCTTATTTTTACAAACCTCCATCCAATGTCCGGCTGGAATTGCCTTAATTCCTTTAATTATTGTCTTCGGCTGGAATACCGCTCCCACAGCTAAATAATCCAGCAAAGCATCCGGATCAATCTCCCGGTTTATCCATCCATTTTCCAAAAGGCCGCGCAATTCAGACGCAAAAAAAAGTTGGGAAGCATTTTCATAATATAGTAACGGTTTGATTCCCAATCTGTCCCGGACAAGTATCAGCTCAGGACAACCTGGAGAAGGATATCTATCAACCAATGCAAAAGCAAACATGCCCCGCAGACGTTTAAAAGAATCCCTACCCCACTTTAAATATGCCGCAAGAATAACCTCTGTATCCGAGTTGGAATAGAACCGGCACCCAAGGGCTTCCAACTCAGACCTTAATTCTTTGAAATTATATATCTCTCCGTTAAAAGCAATCCATAATCGCCCGTTAGCGTAAGACATAGGCTGATGGCCTTCGGGTGATAAATCAATAATTGAGAGCCTGCAATGACCAAGTGTAACAGGAATCTCCTGATTGTTCCATATTCCACTTCCATCCGGTCCGCGATGGGATTGGACATTTATCATCCTTCCAACTGTTGCTTCATCTGAAACTCCATATATACCGGCAATTCCACACACAATTATACACCTCAAATAATATTAAACGAACCTATTGCCACACAAAAAGATATGAGCGAATTCACTGTTTACATGCAACAACGTGAACAGAGCTATCATTGAGTCGATACAATTTGCTCGGTGTTTCATTTTTATCAAGGATATTAAATCCAACATCCCGTAACTTTTTTGTCATCGAATATGAATCGTACATCAAGCGGTGTTGCAACCCAAAACCTCCGAAAAATTCTAGCAATCGATACTTGAGAGAACCTCTTGATTCATTGCTAAGTAAAGTTGCCCTAATAAAATCGTCAGCGGCTCGAGATTCTGCATCCCTATTTTTAAGTAGATACCGCTCTGCCTGCTCTTTGAGATCTGGGACGATGACGTGCAGCGTAGCCCCTGTCTTCATCACGCGATAAAAATCTCTAATAATTCTCTCCATCTCAATAGGAAATACATGCTCCAAAAAATGCGAACATAGAATGTGGTCTACAGAATTATCAGGAAAAAATAAAGTAGTTCTGCAATCATGCTTAATTAACAACACCTTTTTCATTGCTTCACAATACTGTTCGATAATCTCAGAATATTTTCGCGGCACAATTCTCTTGATTAACTTAAAATATTTTAATAAATACAGAAATATAGTGTTATCAAGATTGACAAACTCCTCCAGTACATAGGTTGATGATGCAATATTTAACCAGATTTCACCCTTCAAGTTTCTATAATAGTCAACATTTCTCACTTCTTATTTACCTCCTATCACCTACATTTTCATAAAATCCTTTCAATAAATTCCCATAACCGCTTTGAGGATTCTCCATCCTTATAACGGTGATGAAGGTTTCTCATCCATGCGCGCTTCTCTCTATAGTAATCTTTTTCAGAAAGACAATATAAAATTTCCTTTTGCAGTGTATCTTGATTAAATACCTTTGGCCCAGGAGCCCAATTTTCAAACGATTCTATAAGAAATCCTCTTGCAGCACTATACGAATCAACATCAACAGGCGCGAATATTATTGGTTTATCAAATAATAAATAGTCATAAAAAACAGAAGAATAATCTGTTATTAACATGTCAGACGCATTCAATAGCTCATATAAATCAAGGCTGTTCGCAACAAGATCCGAGTCTTTAAGTATAAGCATATTTTTTAAAGGATAATCACGAAAATAACTAATAATTAAAGCTTCTTCATGCGGGTGCGGTTTAAAAATTATTTTACATTTGTTTCCCTCTAAAAATTTATCAAAGCCCTCCGGGGAAAATTTTACAAAACCAAATGGATTATTATAGTTTTTATTCCCCTGATTTTTACCGTAATAGTCTCTAAAAGTCGGCAGAAAAAAAACAAGTTTATCATCCTTTATTTTCTCACCGAATATTTTCTTTACATTGGACATTCCTTCTGAAACAAAAAGAAAGTCGTTCCTTGGTGCCCCCGTAATTATATACTTGTTTGAATTGGTAGGCATACATGCGTTTAAAAAAGTATTGCATGTTTCTGAATAAGACATTATATAATCAACTTTAAGCCAGTCTTTTTGAGTTTTAAATACGCTGTCAGGTTTATTATCCAGCATAACTCCATTTTTTTTAACAAATACTCCGTGCCACAGTTGTAAATGTATATGTCTTTTGCTCGGCTTGTACGAGGCATGAGTAGTAACTATCAATTGCGCAGAGGATATTAATCTATACTTTTTAATAAAATGCGTAAAACCTTTCCCGTCTAAAGCGGAATCCTGATATAGAATTATTTCATACTTCTTTTTCGTATCCTCACCGGCTAATTTCCATAATGCATAACTATTTGAACCCGACCATGATTCCTGCATAAAAAGAATTCTATTCTTCTTACATTTTGTAATAACCGTAATAATATCACGGCCTATTTTTCTAATTATTTTTTTAAATAAATTATTCATCCTTTTCTCAAATTAATTAAAACCTCATTTATTAAGGTCGATGATGTTCCTTTTGTATAAGGGAAATAAACGATCTTTACTCCAACATCTTTAAACCCAGCCTCCATTTTTTCCCATTTATTTTCTTTGTACCAATCATCTCCTACAAACATTATGTCAAACTTCAGTTTCTCCCAGGCCTCAAATTTATTCATTGTCTCCTGTGGAATTACAGCATCTACATATCGAATACTGCGTATAATCTCCATGCGCTCTGTAAATGGGATAACTGCCTTTTTGGCCTTGTAGGATACCAACTCGTCAGTAGTAACTCCAACAATAAGTTTATCGCACATGGATTTTGCGTTTCGCAACAGGTTTAAATGCCCAATGTGGAACAGGTCGTAAACACCAGTCGTGTAACCAATAATCATAGATTTACTCCTTTCAATTCGGTAAAGTTAATATCAGCACCAAATAGTTCCGACAAATTAAATTCAAGCCATTGGTCCACTGGAGTCGCGGCTTTCGGCAAACCAAATGAAATATTGTCTAGCGGAACGGGGAAACCAACCTTTTTGCGTCGAATAATCGGCTCTGGAATTAAATCCCGAAAGATGCGCTTTAACGGGCTTTTAATCTCACCGTCCTTCATACGATAACTAAACGCTACACCTGCCATACGTTCAATTAACGGATGACAATCCACAAAAGGAACACGCGCCTCCACTGAACATAGCATTGTCGAATTATCGAGCCGGCGCAGCAAACCGTGGAGATGCGCCACTTGAAAAAAATGTGCAACAATATCCAGCGGATTCTTTCGATGCATAAACGGACACAATGCATCTTCCACAATCTCCAGATCATTATGTGAACCATAGGCGTATAATTGGGTAAACTTCGCAACATCCCATGTCTTCGCTTCAGACGCCCACCGAAAAATCCTGTCATACCCGAAAAAAAGTTCATCCGCACCTTCTCCGCTTAGAATAACAGTATTTTCTTTTTTGACTTCGCTGGTCATTTTATATAGAAGAATTTCATTGGGCACTGACAATGGTTCACGCCGCTTTTTAATCATCCAGCGTCCCAGTGTGACAAATTCCTCGGATGTAATTAACACCTCGTGGTGCTCACTATTAATATGTTTAGAAGCCAACCGAGCCCATTTAAATTCATTATTTTCAGTAAATCCAACTGTCCATGTATGCGGTTTTTGAGCCAATGCTGCTATAATAGTGCTATCCAAACCGCCGCTAAGATAAGAACCAACAGGCACATCTGAAATAAGTCTCTGTTGAACAGACTCAATAATCAGCTGCCTTAGTTCATCATCTGTCGGCGGATCCTGATAAGTTTCGGGAAACTGCCAATAACGGTGTATATGCCCTGATAGCATATAACACCCTGCAGGAAACATCTCAACTCCCTCATATGCGGTCCTTCCATTAAAAAACGTTCGCAGTTTCAGATATTGACGCAGTCCAATCGGATCGGCTTTACTGCAACCAGTCAATTTTAATATGGGCGCTATCTCCGATGACAATACTAATTCCCCGTTTCTTCGATATATATAAAGCGGCTTTACACCAAGTCTATCCCGCGCCACAAATATATCCTGTGTTATTGTATCCAGAATTATAAAGGCAAACATTCCATTAAGCCATTGCAAAAATTTTGGGCCATATTTAGCATATAATTCAACAATAACTTCCGTGTCGCTTGTGGTTTTCAAAGGAGTTATATTATGCTCACGGGCTAACTCCCTGTAATTATATATTTCACCATTAAAAATTATAACATGGCGTTCATCACGGGAATAAAAAGGTTGATTACTACGATCTTCCATGTCCAAAATCTTCAGCCTCTTATGGCCTATTTGAATATTCGTAATTTTTACATAACCCATTGCATCAGGGCCGCGATGATGAAGCAGTTCCAATGCAGATAAAAACTCCTTCTTGGAGTATTTATTATCGGAAGTTAATAAGATTCCACACATTATAACCTCTATTTTCCTCATTTAGAAATAAAAACCATCCACAATGCTTATTTATCCATTTATTTATTTGAGGGGTCGGGGTGTTTCGACCACTCATCCTGAGGAACGAAGTGACGAAGGATCTAAAAATATACAAGAGCCCCTTCGCTTTGCTCAGGGTGAACAGTCGGGAAAACTCCCCGCCTGCTCATTTACTTATCTTTATTTAATAAACTCCCAATCATCATCTGGAGCACAAACAACTCTTCCCCACTTATTTTTTGGATCCGCCCACACCTCAAAGACATATCCCGCATCAATACAAGGCACATTAAGCGGCTCCATTTGTACCATAATATTGGCCTTTCCAATCCCTGCGCCAACCAATGCCAAATCTACATTCCCAATGAAAGGGCCCATATCCACGGAATCATATAATGACCTTTTCAAAGAAATCGAACACCACTGAACTTCTAACACTCCTTCCCGCTTCAAACCTTCTATTATTTTCTGCTTTTTTTCTCCTGTTTGTCCGTTCACAACCAGAACCCTGCGGTTTTTTAACAATTCACCGCGCCGTGGACCAGTGAGCAAAGCGTAAACAAAATAAAATGGGTAATAGTTATTATTATTTATGATTATTTTTTTCCCCTTTAGCCACCGTTCAAGCGCTGGGAAATACCGTTCTTGAAATGGAACATTCGTGTAATTCAGATGAAGTGCTAATATTCCGTTTTCACTTATTTTACGTATCATTTGAGGATAATCCACACGTGCTTTGCGCCACTCATCAGCAGAATATTCTCCCGAATGATAATGTCCTTCAGTAAACGGTCCAAGCCCGCCATTCAGAAGAATCCGGTGTTTAAACCGGCTAAGTTCCTGTTTTAATTTTTGAACAAACGGCAATCTTATATCGAAAGGTTGTTCCCCCAGTAAAAAAAGAAACTCGCCATCACTCATCCTGCAAACGGGCAGGAATTGGCGGCCGCACGCATTAACCAACTTATCTATAAACTCATTATACCACTCTTCGCAGCCACGTTTTTTTAACGCAAGTGTCTTACTGCTGCCCGGGACACAACTTCTTTCAAAACCGGGAATAACAAATTCGATACTCTCAGGAAACATCTGCATTTGGTATTCCTTTGGCAATTTCACTGGTATCTGTTCCATTTTTCTTGCTAATATCCTCCTGATATAATTATTTTAAAAATCAGCTATGTAGAATAAAACACCAGATGAGATCCAAGATTTTCGAACCGGATGGGGACAAGAAGCAAGTCTTTTAATTTTTCTTTAACATTATCCTGCCTTTCAGGAGGAACAAATAAAAGAATAAAACCTCCGCCTCCGGCTCCGCATAATTTTCCACCTATGGCCCCGGCATTAATTGCCGTTGTGTAAATATCATTTATATTCCCATTAGAAATAAGTTTCGTGAGATTTCTTTTTAACATCCATGACTCGTTGAGCAATTTTCCAAATTCGTGGAACCGTTCAACAGGCCCACTAAGAATATTAATGGCCTCGTCCACCATTTCTTTCATCAAATTAAGTTCATTAATCTTCTGGGGGGTCTTTTCAATTTGCTCTTTAGCTAACTCGCTTGAATATCTCGGATACCCCGTGAAATAAAATAAAAGACAATGTTGAAGATATTCCAGTTTTTCTTCATTGACGGGAATGGTCTGGACAAAAATGTCATCTTTTTTGCACCCGAACTCAATTCGATTGAAGCCGCCAAAAGCAGCTGCAATCTGGTCCTGTGACCCTACCGGCTCGCCTATTAAATTTTGTTCAACATGGATAGCATCAAAAGCAAGCCTTCTTTTTGTAACTGCCTCTCCTTTCAATGCGTATAATGCATTCAGCAAACCTACGGTAAATGATGAACTTGACCCAATGCCGGACATGGCGGGAATATCACCGGTGTGCACAATTTCAACACCTCGTTCTATCCCCATATGTTTCAGGCATTCCCGAACAGAAGGATGAATAATTTCATCAATAGTTTGTGTTTCTTCTTTATTCGTATATCTTATACGAAACTTATGATCAAAAAACGGGGGTAAATAACGGCACGTTATATAGCAATATTTATTGATGGTTGTACTTAAAACAACACCGCCATGTTTTCTGAAAAAAACAGGGTAATCTGTACCGCCGCCGAAGAAAGATATTCGAAACGGCGTTCTTGTTATTATCATAATAAGTCAACTCCTTAACAAATATTATTCCATAATTTTTGTAATTGTTTCTATTATACTTTCTTCGTCAAGATTATTTATTTTATGCAGATATTCCCTGTCACCCACTTCAAACACATAACCATCTCCAAAACCAAACGCATTCAATTCAGATGAAAATTTATTTCTTCTCAAAATATTCGATATTAATGAATCTAAACCGCCTTTATCAATAAATCCCTCTTCCATGGTAAAAATATATTTATATTTACTCATCACTTCGGAAAGCCTCTTTTCATCAAATGTCTTTAATAGAAAAAAATCAATATGGCCGGCATTAATATTTTTTTCCTTTAATATATTGACAACTTTGAGCGCTTTATGAGTCATATACCCTGTTGATATAATACAAACATCTTTCCCATTCTTTAATTCGTAAAAACCTTTTTCTATAACTATCTCTTTTTCATTATTATATATGGAAGGTTGAGCCTTGCCGTCCAGCCGTATATATTTAGGTTTATTGGTATTAAGCGAAAATTCAACAAATTTTTCCGCCATAATGTGGTCACTCGGTGAAAACACAACAATATTAGGCAGAACCCTGATTATCGGTATATCTTCAAAACAATGATGAGTAGGGCCTGTCACATCATAACTTAATCCGGCGCCGACACTAATCATATTTACATTTAAATTTCTTATCTGAGACATCAGGGATAAATTTATTCTTATTTGCTCATAACATCTCATGGACAAAAATGGCGCAATCGCATAGGCATAAACTATATAACCCTCTAATGCCAAACCGGTTGAAACATTTATAAGATTTTGTTCCGCGATTCCCACATTAATGAATCTCTCTTTAAAATCTTTCCTTAATTTGTCCAAAACAGGAGAACCAAAATCAGCCGACACAAAAAATATTTTATCATTGTTGAACATTCTTTCATATATTTTTTCTATCAAAGCATCACGCATTGTTTTTGGGTTATTATTCATTATTTCTCCCGAAGCAATTTATCGATTTCCTCCGCTTTTAACGCCTTTATATGGCATAAGGAATCTGTTTCCAATCTCGGAACACTCTTGCCTTTTATTGTATTTGCGATCAACACTTTAGGTTTATTGATTTCATCTTTTTTAAAAGATAGTAAACTATCATATAATTCTTTAATATTATGTCCGTCCACAATCTTTGTTTTCCAATTAAAAATCTCGAATTTTTTGTCCAATGGTTCTAAATTCAAAATTTTCGCACAATAATCAAGCATACATATTTTGTTGTTATCAATAATTAATATCAGATTATCTAGATTATGATGGGCTGCAAACATAACGGCCTCCCAAACAGAACCTTCATATAATTCGCCATCTCCGGATAAAACAACAACTTTTTCTTTCTTACCTTTCTTTTTTAGCGCCAAAGACATACCGCATGCCACCCCTAAACCATATCCTAAACTGCCATTAGCCGTTTCATAACCGGGTATTGAACAGTCCGGAATATCCCCTAAAATTGATCCTGGTTTACCTACCATTCTCAGATATTTTGAATCAAAATATCCGAGATCTGCAAGAATCGGATAAAACGAAACTGACCCATGCGCTTTACTGATAATAAATCTATCCCTGTTTTCAGAGTGAATGTCTTTCGGATCAAATTCTAATATTTCTCCGTAATACAATACTGTAAGAATTTCCACACAAGACAAGGCCGACGCCAATCTAATTCCGGGCGCTATTTTGTGAATCTTTAAAGTTTCTTTCCAAACCCAATCCGACTTTTCTCTTAAAAAATCAAAATTTACCATATTTTTATATTAATTTATTATTTATAATATTTCTTATACCATTCCATAGTCTTTTTAATTCCGGTCTTAACATCAGTTTTTATTTTAAAACCTAACAGCTTCGCTGCTTTTTCTGCATTAATAAGACGTATTGGAATCATTGACGGTTTGCTGGAATCATAGGTTACAACGGCATTTTTAAACCCTTCGACCTCAAGGCACATATTGATAATCTCTTTTACGCTGTAGCCTTTTCCATAGGCGATATTTACAGGCTCATAAGTTTCAATCTTTTCTGCCGATAAAATAAGCGCCTCTATAAAATCATCAATATATATTAAATCCCTGACATCATCACCATTCCCCCATACGTTAATCGGATTCTGTCTTTCAATAATTTTTCTTATTGTCGCGGCCATCATATGGGAAGTGGCAAAATCAAAATCATCATACGGCCCATAAATGTTTGACGGCCGCACCACTACCGTCGGCATAGGATTTTTTAATTTTGTTGAATACATTCTGCATAAAATCTCAGTATATCTTTTCATCCACGCGACACCAAAATAGATATCATACGGATCCCCGTTAAACATTTCTTCTTCTTTCACATATCTATCATCAGACGGTGGATAAGCGGCATTGCTGCTCAGCCATATAAACTTTTTTACTTTCGCAAAATACGCAGCCTCAAGCATTTGAGAATTCATTATTATATTCGGAGTCACATGCACAAGCGGGGTTGATGCTATTACTGCTGCGCCGGAAGTATTCGCCGCACATAAAAAAACATAATCCATACCATCAACAACTTTTTTGCAATCATCCATATTCAGTAAATTACATTTAACATACTCAATTCTTTTATCAATAATAACAGCATCTTTTCTGTACAACGTAGCCCTGACATTAGCACCTAAGGTTAATAATCTATTAATTAAATTTGCACCAACAAAACCAGTTCCGCCTGCAACCAGTACTTCAGCATTTCTAAACATTTTCACTCCCTTCATCTCGCCTTGAAACCATAGGATTTTTTACTGGCCACCATATATTTATTTTTGGATCATTCCATAATATAGTAAACTGCCCCGCCCTGTTGTAATTTGTAGACTGTTTATAATGAAACATGGCCTGTTCACTTAAAACAAGATGCCCATTCCCGAATTTCGGAGGGACCAAAACCTGTAATCTGTTAGTTTCCGATAGAACAAAAGATTCCCATTTACCAAACTGAGGAGAACTCTTGTCCCAATTAATAACTACAAGATAAAATTTTCCATATAGACAAGAAACTAATTTATATGTATCATTATCTCCATGAATACCTCTAAGAACATGTTTTGAGGATACTGAAATATCATCTTGCATAAAATTGACATTAATACCTGCTTTCCGATAAAGACCATCGTTATAAATTTCTATATAACTTCCCCTGAAATCTTCAAAAATAGTAGGCGGCTTTATAAGTAAAACCCCTTCAAGTTTTGTTTTGCTGACTTCCATAATTACTCCTTAAAATAATTTTTTTTATTCAAATATTCATTCTGATTTTTTAAAAACCAGTTCCATGTTTCTTTTAATCCATCCAGTAAAGAGGTTGTTGGGTTATAATCAATTAGCTCTGCTGCCAGAGAAATATCCATAACCCGTTTGGGGAATCCCGAAGATTTTGTTGTATCAAACTTATAATTAAAGTCAATAAAGCTATTTAATGTTTCTACCAGTTCTTTAATAGTAACGCCTTTGCCACTGCCTAAATTAACAAAACCGGATTTTGTCCCGTGATAGAGCGCGAGAATAACACCTTCAGCCACATCTCTGCTATACGCAAAATCTCTTACCGCGGTTCCATCACCCCAAATTGTTACCGGATTTTCTTTATTATAAATTCTATACATCAAACTCGGTATTACCATTGCATTATCCGGATCAAAATTATCGCCCGGGCCGTATACGTTACAAGGCCTGACAATGGCAAAATTTTCCAGGCCGTATTGAATTTTATAAGCCTGGACCTGAAGTTCGGCCATTCTTTTCGCCCATCCTGGAAACATATCCATCGGCGGGCCTTCAAGATTTTCGTTTTCTTTAAATATTTCCGCGCTGGAGTAAGCGCCTATAGAACTTGTATAAACAACCTTTTGAACTTTATTGATTCTGCTTGCCTCCAAAACATTAGTATTAAACATCAAAAGAGGAACAAAAAAACTTGCGGGTTTTGATTTTGTAACTTCGACAGAACCTTTTATTCCAGCCATATGGAAAACAAAATCCATATCTTTTGTCACTTCTTTGCAGAATTCAAAATTCGTAAGGTCTCCGAAAATATGTTCTGCTTTATCATTTACATTAACCTTATCCAAGGAAACTATCTTTACGTACACCCCAGTATCGCACAAAAGATTAACAACCTGTCTTCCAATAAGGCCTGTTCCCCCTGTTATCAAAACACTTTTCCTTATAAAACTTTTCAATATATTGTCCCTTATCATTTAAATCTCCCATTAAAACATTTACTTTCTGCATGATCAACTGGAATTATGGAACCAACAAAACTTATATTTTTATGATTTTTCTGTTTATCAGATATTTAGCAATAATCGCAATCTGAAAGCCGATATAAATTTCACCTTCTGCAATCTTTTCAAGAATATCATTAAATGTAAAGCATTCAACGCTTACAATTTCATTGTCATGAACTCCCCTTGAGTCAAACTCCTGCCGTGTAAGGTGGATTTGGAAAATATATGGAAGAACAGGACTACGCAACATGTGTATAAGCGGGGGCAGCATCTGGAATCTATTAAGATCAGAGATAAGAATTCCAGTTTCTTCAGCCAGTTCTCTGCCCGCTGTTTCAACAGGCAATTCGTTATCTTTCAAACCTCCCGCAGGGACCTCAAGAGTTCTATCGGCAACAACAGGCCTGTCAACCCTCACCATAACTATCGAATTATTGTCCACGATTGGCAAAATAAGTACCTGCGGCATGTTGTATTCTACAGTAAAGTAACCTTTTCTATTGCGCACCGCAAACCATGGATTTTCATGTACTGTTTCCACCGGTATCAGTGAAAAACACTGAGCTTCCACCAGTCTTGGATCATTTAATAAATATTTTCTTCCGTCCATCTTTTTCTATCTTGTCAGAAAAACTCTGCCTAATTTAAGCCTTTCCCTCCAATAATCAAGCAAATCCTGCATAGTTTTTTCGAAAGGTATTCTTGGTTTCCAGCCTGTGTGCCTTTCAAACTTGCTTGTATCCGGCACCTGAAGATCGGCATCTAAAGGACGAAACCTTGAAGCCTCAGTCTCAACTCTAATTATATTTTTATGAGTCGAAATCGAAATTAAATACTTAAGCATTTCTCCAACTGTACATGAAAAAGTCCCGCCAATATTATAGTACTCACCGGGTAACGGATTAACAGTGACCAGCATATAATATGCCCGAACAGCATCTCTGACATCCGACCATGTACGTAAAGAATCTAAATTACCGGTCTTTACTACGGGTGCAATCAACCCTTTCTCAATCATCGCAATTTGTTTTGCAAAAGTGGATTCGGCAAATATATCTCCTCTGCGTGGCCCGGTGTGCGTAAACATCCTGGTTACAACAATTCTCTGGCCATAAGCTTCTGCATGAAATCTGGCTATAAGATCAGTTCCTGTTTTGGATATCGCATAGGGAGATGCCGGATGAAATGAACATTCTTCATTAATCGGCAATTTATCTTTTTTTACGCGTCCAAAAACTTCAGAAGATGAGCATACATGGATAACGGGGTCGATTCCTTTGCATTTTCTTAATGCTTCCAGCAATCTTTCAGCGCCTAGAATGTTTGTATCAAGTGTTTGTATGGGAGATGTAAAACTTGTACTCGGGTAACTCTGGGCGGCTAAATGAAAAACAAAATCCGGCCTGCTTTCTTCAACAACATTTTGCAGTGATATATAATCACATAAATCGCCATACATAAAACATAAACGGTCTTTTTTATTAGCTCTATTGAGAAGGTGTTCCACATTATCCATAGAACTGCGCCATCGGCACATCCCATAAATATCCCAATCTGTATTTTCAAGTAAAAAATCCGCCAAATGGGAACCAACCATACCGGTAATACCTGTAATCAACGCTTTTTTCATTGTTCATTACTCCCAAATTTTTCAGCCTTAGTAAACCTTTTTACCTTTTTAAAAAAATTTTCTGCTTCCTTATACGAATCCGGTGTGCCTATATCGATGAATTCTGCATCCTGCGGAAATGCAAACAATCCGTTACCAATCATTTTTGGGAAGAAATCTTTTTCAAATGAAATATTTTTCTTTTCCTGCATTGATGCTATTAATTCACGGTTTATACAATATATTCCGCTATTGATCCACCCACTTCCTTTATTTGCTTTTTTCTCATCAAATGAAGTAATCATGTAACTTGAATCAAAATTAACACAGCCGTACCTGCTCACATCCGGCACCTGAACTAACAAAAGCGTACATGATGCTTTTATTGCAGTATGCCATTCTAATAAAGTTTGCGGATTAATGTTGCAGTACGAATCCCCGTTAAAAATCATAATAGCGTCAGATTTTACCATACCCGCCGCGTTTCTCACTGCGCCTGCCGTACCTAAAGGCTCATTTTCTTCTGAATAACGCAGGTAAAGTGTCTTGTATCTATCACCTAAAAGGTTTTTGACTTGCCCACTCATAAATCCCGTACATAAAATCACATCTTCACCGCCGGCATTTGAAATCTGATCCAGAATAAATGTGATAAACGGGTTTCCCATGATATCGGCAAGAGCCTTTTGACGGTCAGATACTATTGGCCGCAGCCTTTTACCGAAGCCTCCACAGAGAATTAATGTGCTAATTTCAGAAAAAATATTTTTCAAGATTATAGACAGAAATTAAATAGCCGTGATATCTTAAACATCAAGCCATGCAGTATCCGAACAATCACGTATTTCTTTCGCATACGCATCCCACTCTGCCCTCCGTATCACATATTGTTCCAATTCTTCAGCCCCCAGCCCCCAATCATTGCCATTATAAACTATCTGGCGTTTCCCGTCTTTCATTTCATCTATTGCTTCCCAATATTCTTTATAACATCCTGAGCTGATTTCAGGTTTTTTATCCTTATTCTTTTCTTTTAATGTTTTTGGAGTAAGCTTACTCTTTAACTCCCCAAGCTTTAAAGCCCCGATGAAAAACATTAAACAGCTGGCAAGCTTATCCGAAAAACAATAGAAAAGTATTTTATCGCACAATCCGGGAATCGTACTTCTCCACCGGGAATCGTGGTCAATATGATAAATACAGCATTCATCAGGAAGCATTTCTTCTTTAATCCCCTTTAAATAAGCCATATTGCAAAGCAAAATTTCCACCCCCAGACCCAAATTATCCCTTTCAGGAAAACCCCTCAAAGAATGCCATGATTCCCTCGACATTAATAATAAATCTGCTCCATTAAGATGCAAATTGGGGAAATCCCGATTACCGGCATTGATATCAAGATTCCTACTTCTTAAGTGTTGTTTTTTTTTCCTCACTACTGGAATGCTAATGTTGCGAGTGTGAATCCAGATAACATTTTTCCTGCAGAATTCCAATAAATCAGCCGACGATACTTCCAATATATTTCTGTTTACATCCTGCCTGTCCGTCCTGTATATCTTATCAGCCTCAAGAATTTCTTTGGCAACAAACTCTATTAATTCATCGGAAAATAAAATATCAATGGATGTCATCAGAACAAACTTTCCCCGTGCCCTTTTAAGTCCCGCGTTTTGTGCCACACTGAAATTGTAAGGTGTTTTATCCGAATCCTTGAAGCGTGTGTGAATTGACGATGGAACAACCAAATACCTGATTGTGCAATATTTTGTCTCTTCAGGCCAGCATAATACATCTTTTAAAAGAGGTTTATGAGAAGGAGGATTATAATCCGTTAATATTACTTCCGATTTAAGTTTATATTTTTCAAGCTGGCCTATGACGGAACTAAGTGTTGTCTGTGTCCGTTTAAACATATTGCCACCGTGATCATCATTTCTTGAGCTGGTAACAATGCTTAAATATGGAGACTCGTGAACATCATTCATATCTATTACACATACTCCTTTATATCGCCATTCCTGCCCCTCCCTCGAGTGCCAGCAGAATTTTTACGCTCTAACAATTTGCCGAATCCCCTTCAAAACAGTTTTAACATTGTCAGGTACGGCGCTACCTGCCTCATCAAATTATTCAAGACCAGATAATTTGTAAATCCTGGATTCGTATTTATGCTTTCCATTAACTCATTTATCCTTTTATCGCTTCAACGTTAAGGGCAACAAATTTACCTTTAAACCATTCACTGTCAGGCAAAATTTTATTTTTTTTATCTCTGTAGGGCATGTAATTTAAACTCCAGTCACGCACTTGCGCGTGTTCTGTCTTATTACGGTCATACCGCCGCACATTTACAAACCCAACAGACAATAAATCTTTCTTAAGTGTTTTAAAATCCCAGCACCAATAATGATAATTACCGGGATTATCCTGCCCTCCATATAATGCGCAGTACATTGTTTCCAAATCCTTTGTTTTCATATAGTATTCACATAGAGACTCAAAATCAGGCACACTAAGCCTCAATATTCCGCCCTTTTTTAATAAATCATACCATCTTTTCAACGCCGGCATATATTCCCACCTGCCCAAATGTTCAAGCACATTACTGCCATAAATTAAATCAACTGAGTTTTCTTCAAATTTTCTTAAATGCCTGACATTATCCACAGCATCAACATTGGGCAAATAATTTGAATCAATATTGATAAAACCATCGATGCGAACATTGCCACAACCCAAATGCAATTTCAATTTATCCATTGTTTTCCCCTGGCTTTCTCTGTTCTAAGCAGGCAACATAGCCTAAAACAGGTTTTTTTATATGAAATTTACTTGATATTTCTTACTGTGTGTGCCGTCAAGAATGATATTTCCTATAATGGTATTAAGCCATTCTTTAGAGCAAAATTTGCATTTTTTTGGATTTATGGAAGCTACTAAATCTTTATGTTTTTGAGAACCCCACAAATCATATAATTCCCGCCAATTGTTTCTAGTATAATCGTCCGTAAGAATATAGCCGGTTCTTACATCGCAACATAAATAAAATTTGTGATTCGCCCCGAAAGTTGCATAAAGTGGAGTCCCCCGGCACACTTCAAATTCATATTGAATTGCAGAGTTCTTAGGCAAGGCATCTTTCAAAATATATTTGCATCCCAATGTCTTTGCCAATTGAGGAAGCATTTCGGCATCAGCGTAATTATCTTTTTGTCTGCATTGAGTTGTCTTTTTCTTGTCTCTGATTCCCATAGTTGGCGAAAGCTCTTTTCTCCCCAGATGAATTTCCTCACACCATCTGATGAATTTGAGGGAAATTTCCAGGTCCGGAACACTATCACGGATACGTTTGACGTTATTGATAATTCGATGGAAGTTTTTCTCCGAAGATCCTTTCAATTGGCTCCAGGTCCTTGCAGTGGCTGCATCTAAACTTATACCCAACCAGCTAAGTAAATGCAGATTTTTAACTTTATCAAGCAAAACCCCATTAGTAATCAATCCCATATGGATACCGTTTTCATATCCGCTCTGAAAAAGATAATGTATGTCCGGATTCAACGTTGGCTCGCTATCTCCTGCTATCCTCCAGGATTTTATGCCCCATTTTTTACAGAACGGTCCCATTTTTTTTATAGTTTCTATAGACATAAATGTTGATTCTTTCGTTTCCTGGCTTGCTCGCTGAGCGCACCATTCGCAATTCAAGTTACATGCACCATTTACAGGATCCACATCCGCCATTATGGGTGGCAAAAATTCTCCGTCCAAAATACCTTTAACTCTATCATAGTATCGTAACAATTTTATTTTCGAATCCATTTTCTAACTTTCCTCATAACTCACGGCCACATTTTTGGTGTTCAACGCGCGCCAGATACAGGAATAATCGAACCTGATACATAAGAAGCCTCATCGGATAACAACCAGGCTATTGTCCTCGCAACTTCTACCGGCTTACCCATACGGCCCGTCGGCAATGAATGTTTTAGCATTTCTCGCCTTTCTTTAGCAATACCTTTATGTACATCCGTGTCAATTACACCCGGGCTCACAGCGTTTACTCTGATGTTAAAAGGAGCTAATTCTTTCGCGAATCCTTTCGTGACAATATTTATCGCTGCCTTTGAAGCGGCGTAATGTGTAAGTTTGTTTCCACCGAATATAGCTGCTTCAGAAGAAACATTTACAATACCGCCTCTGCCAATTTTTTTCATGCGTTTTACTGCCTCTCTAATACAGATAAAAACACCAAATACGTTTAATGAAAAAACTGACGTAAGTGTATCCAAGGTTATTTCTTCACAAACTGAAAAACCTCCGATATCTCCTGCATTATTTACAAGTGCTGTAACAACCCCATAATTCCTATCTATATACTTAAATAGATTAAGAATATCTTTTTCCTTCCTAATGTCAGCTTGTATTTGAACTGCTCTGCCACCAGTTTTCAAAATTTCATCTACAACATTCTGGGCTAATTCTATATCTTTGAAATAGTTCACGCATACAAAATATCCCTTTTCCCCTAACAATTGTGCAGTCGCAGCACCAATACCTTTACTCGCACCTGTCACAAGAGCTATTTCATTGTTCATAGCATGGCCTTTAAGCAATTCTAATGATAGAAAGCTTATTTATCAATAATTTTAGAAACAATTTTATACCACTTTTGATATTCAACAAAAAATTGCTTTATCATTTCTTTTTCAACAGCACCACGTATTTTCATTTTTCCCAAATCTTGTTGGCAATTTTTAATTAATTCGCCAAGTGCTTCAAAATAAGTATTTTTTGTCAACTCAGCGTTCCGAAGCAATAAAACAAAGTCATCAGCCGCACGATTATTTATTAATTCTATGTCCAAATCATCCCATAAATCATGCATATTTCTTATTTGCCTTACTAAGGGTTGGCCAAAAGTTATAACATGACCAAAATGTCCGGCAAGTTTGTTAATTAAATATGCTGTCCATATATCTCCGTTCCTCAAAGTTGATAGTGGCCTATAATATAAAGGTATTAATTCACGACATAAGGATGTGTTTTGATAATTAAACGGAGACCATGTTCCCGGGTAAAGACCAAACTGTTGATCAAAATCAGATTTCATACCAGTGGCACGTATAGGCCAAAATAATCGTGAAATAGCATCTATATCGGGATCTTCGAGCACTAATCCCTGATTTGCAACCACTTTGACTTTTTTTGAACTGTATGTTTTTTTACTTGCCTCAGGATTTCTTTGTTTCCATGGAAAACCTCTAGGATAAAAAGGAATATTATGTTCCTCTTCCAACGCACTATGGACATTAAACCATCCCGAACTATTCTTAATCAACTTCAGATTGGCTTCTGTGCCGGTCACAGAATGAAATCCCACGAAATCATGTTCAGTTGTATAATTATCGTCATCAACTGCAATCAGCCTGTCACATCCTCTCATATAACTAAGCATACCGCCTAACATAATTCGATCGGGTGTATTGTATGGAAAAAGTTCCAGCAGGTCTTTATGTTTGAATAAAGCTTTTTTCTGACCTTCAATGCTTAAATATTCAATATCAAATTTGAATTTATCAGCTATTTTTTTGCAATATTCTTCAGTTTCAGCTGGTGTTTTAACATCGCCAATAACAAGAATTGAGACATCTAATCTATTATAATTTATTAAATTTTGACAAATTCCTTTTATAAATTCTGGAACATTTATAGTAGTAATAGTTATCGCTGTCTTGCCCATCTAAAAAATCTCCTTTTCAGTTTATTAATTATAAATTTATTTTACAATAACCAACTATGCAAATATTTTAATATTCTCCCCTCCTCCCATAATACATCTTCATAATTAACTTTCAACTGATTCGTTATAGCCAGTGCAATATAACAATTCTTTCATTCCTTGTCAACAGGAATTTTAAATGAAAGTATCCTCATTTTTAAAATAATGATTAGAATGGATAATATAATTTTTTTAATAAATCAGGAACCTTGTGAATATTTTATCGTTGAATAATGATTAGCTTTTAAGTCAAGTTGGCAGTATACGCAGTTTCTGGATAACTCCCTTAATTTCACACCTGAAATTCATTGAAACCAAGTAAATAAGACAACTATATAAAAAACAAAATACCGCCACCAGAGCGAAAAATCGAAACCAGTTTTCCGGGTAACACCATGAGAATCCCAAAGTTAAAGAAACCATAACGGCCAAAGCCAAAAAACCTTCATACATGATATTCTTACGATCTTGAACAGACAATTTAAGCAACCTGGAAAAAGTTCGGGAATAATACCAAGCTGAAACTGCAAGTATTGCGACTGATGGGGCAAGTACTGTGCCAAGCAAACCAAAATATTTAGTTCCAAAAATCACTAAAGGGATAAATACCAGTGACTGCACCAGACCTGCTAAACTGTTTCCTTTAATATTGCCAAGAGCCATACAAATGTTCCCAAAACAGTTTGCAGTAAAAGTAAAAATAAGTGACACACAAATTATCAGATTGATGGTTTTACCGGCAAACAGATACGGGCCAACCCAAAGCCTTACAAAATCATCGTTTAAGGCAATAAGGCCTCCAACAGTTAAACAAAGTATCCAAAGCAGCATGTGTATTAAACGAATCAGGACTTTTCGCGCTTTGTCAATTTCACCCGAACCAGTCAAGTGAGAAATAGCAGGCATAAAAGCTACACTCGGCTGGTTGACAAATTCCTTGCTATAATCAGGAGCTTTACGGGTCAGGGATAAAATTGTAACCGTCTCCGGACCCAGAAACCGGGAAACAACAAACAAATCCACGTTATTAGCAAGTATACCAGATACGCGTCCCAGAAATGTATACGATAAAAGTTTTGTTAAAGCAGAAATGTTATTAAACGAAAATTTAAATCCTATTTTTTCATCCGTCAATCTCCAAATAAGGTATGTGCCTTGTCCCAATGTATAGAATACTCCACCAAAGATCGAAGCAATAGCTATGGCAAGCAAGCCAAAACCTTTATAAAGCAAAACGGCAGTCAGAACAGTCATAAGTGCAGTGACAATAAAATTTGTAAGTCCAAATCCCAGACTGCTTTGAAAACCCTGGTTAATGGCAGAAATTGAAAAAGAGAAAACTGTTAGAGAAGTTCCAATCACCGCGATAGAAAATGCCTGTACTATTAACGATTTATCTATACCGGGAGGCAGGCTAAGAAACAACGGTAAATAGGGAGCAATGATAAAACCAATAGCAATTATGGAAATCGAAATAACGCCAGCAATAAACAACCCGCCTCCTAAAAGTTCGCGTATGGTTTGATAATCCCGTTTTCCATAAGCGGAACCTATTCGTTGCTGTAATACAACAGTCAGCCCAGGATCAAAAAACGAAAACCATATAAGAACATTCCCGCTGGCAAGCCATGCTCCATAAACATCAGTTGGAATAAATTTGAGATAAAGAGGAACCATGATAACGCCCGAAACAATTGCCAATAGAATCGATCCGTATCGGATAAAAAGGTTCCATGTGGTAGTTTTTTTTCGGCTTCTAATATACATATAGTAATAATAAATGAGACGGCATTGTTATATTATTTTATTATTGATACTTACGAAATCCCCTGGTGCTTTTGTTTTTTTATAGTGCTTCGCCCTCTCAGTTACATTTCTGTAAACAGTAACCAACGATGGGCAATTTAAATTCTTAAATTTTTTCAACATCTGATGCATCTATTTTTAAAGACGCACCATGCATAAGCACGTCCACTGAAATTATTAGTATATGCTGTCCGGACCTTTTTGAAAGAACACCTTCGACTCCTGAAAGAGGGCCTTTTTTTATCCTCACTCTCTGTCCTTCTTTCAAATAAGGATACGGATCGAGGGGTTCCCGGCTTTCAACAATTCTTCTTAGAAAAATAATTTGTTCCTCCGGTACAGGCTCCGGTTCACCATGTTTTATCCCAAGAAATTTCACTACACCCGTTGTCTTCAAAACATTTAACACATTTTGGGGATTTTTAAGCATATTAACAAAAAGATATCCCGGGAAGAGCGGAAACTTTACCAGTTTTTTTCTATCCTTCCATCTGTTTAGTTTCTCCACAACAGGGAGAAATGTGTTTATCCCGGTTTCTGTTAACCTCTCCAATACCTTAAACTCATGCCGGGACCTCACATGAATAACATACCAAAAAGCTTTATTAGAAAATTCGAATGGAGATTTTCCACTAACAGAATAAAACTTTGAAACCACTCTATCCGATGGATTCATAAAATTGGATAACTTTATTAGTTTTAAAAAATTTTCCGAAGATATATTAATTTCTTCGATTATAAATGTTAAGAGGTCAAGAATTTTTAAATTATAAACCAATGCTGATAAGATCATGCATTCTGACCATACCTACAACAATTTTTTTCTTATTTATAACAGGCAAAATTGTTATTGGTTTTTCCCTTTTTTCCATCATTTCCAAAGCTGTAAAAGCTTTCTCATTTTCATAAATAAAAATTGGTTTTTTATTCATAATATCGTTGATTTTCAATTTAAAAATATCTTTCCCTTTTTCTAGAATTCTTCTTATGTCATAATCCGTTACAAGCCCAATTAATCTACTTTTTTTATCAATTACTGAAACGGCCCCTGCTTTTTTTTCTGTAATAACCATTAACATTTTGTGAATATTGTCGTATTCGTTAACAACCGGATTCTCCATACCGCATAACATAATATCCGAAACTAAAAGGTTAAGCCTTTTCCCCAAACGTCCGCCTGGATGAAAAAATGCGAATTCTTCAACCTTGAAATTTCTAAGCTTCATTAGTACGACCGCAAATGCGTCCCCAATAACAATTGACACGGTAACGCTTGATGTAGGGGCAAGATTAAAAGGGCATGCTTCTTTAATATCTCCGATATTTATTACAATGTCCGAAGTTCTTGCTAAAGGCGAGTTTTTATTGGAAGTTATTGATATAATTTTTACTTTGATTTTTTTAAGGAAAGGAAGCAGGGTGTTTAATTCGGAACTTTCACCGCTTTTCCCGATAGCAATCACGACATCAGACGAATTTACAATTCCAAGGTCCCCGTGCATAGCTTCCGAGGGATGCATAAAAATAGCAGGTGTACCTGTGCTCGCCATTGTGGAAGCAATCTTTTTCGCGGCTATACCTGATTTCCCAATACCTGTTATTATTACCTTTCCCCTGCAATTTAAAATGGCATTAATCGCTTTTTCAAATTCCCTGCTTACTTCTTTTTTAATATCGGATAGCGCGTTTATTTCAATATCTATGACTTTTTTTATTTCGGCTTGAATATTCACAATTCTAAATTTTTTGTTTTATTTTGATGACAAAATCACAAAATTCTCTTACAGCGCCCTTCCCTCCGCGGGCTTTTGTAATATGCAGTGATATTTTTTTAACTTCAGGATACGCGTCAGCCACACAAACAGGCAAACCAACAATCTGCAGACATTCGAGGTCATTTATATCATTTCCCACGTAAGCTGTTTTTTCCAAATCAATTCCTATTTTTTTCACTTCCCTTCTAAGAACTATGGCCTTGTGGTCTATTCCCTGTATACAAGGTATTCCTAGTTTTTTACAGCGGACCGAAACAACGGGATTGACTTCCTTGGAAATGACAAGCATTTTAAGGCCGATATCTCTCAACATATTCAGCCCTAAACCGTCACTCCTGGAACATAAAACACCTTCTGAACCATCCTGCATAACTAAAACCCTGTTGTCAGTAAATACCCCATCAAAATCAAACACAATTAATTTTATCCCCGCAGCTATTTTCTCAATGTCTAACATGGATAGCGGTTTAAAATATTTTTTATTCATTACTGTTTTTTTTCATTAAGATTTTTTAATCTATTTACTAAGTCATTCTTTTTAATATATTCAAAAATAAATACAAAAAAAACAGCAAAAACAAGACTGGATATTCCTGTTAAAATAGATTTCTTAATTAATCCTCTTGGCATTCTTGTTTCAGGTGGAACCGCGCGGTCAATCACCTGGACCAGGGAAATATTTGTGCTTAATTGAAGTTCCCTATTAAAATTATCTAATTTATCCAGATACGAGTTAGCAATTTTTGCAGACAATTCCGGATCCTGAGTTATAACATCTAAGGTTATAACACTTCCTTTACCTAACGAAATTGTTGTTATACCTCTAAGCTTTATTCTTGTATCTTCTAAAAGAGTTTCATTCCATGTTGTTTTCAATTGCAACTCATTAATAATTTTATCCGCCATTTCCCTGCTTTTCAAAATTGAAATTATCAAATCTTCAAGAACCAATTTGGGTTTTAATACTTCTCCTGCCATATTTTCAGATTTATATTCCTTCACATTTAACGGGAAGAAAGTAACAGAAGCCTTATATTTAAACGGCTGTTTTAATATATTTATTGCGTTTAAACATACCGATATTAATACTATAC
Source organism: bacterium (assembly GCA_040754625.1). Classification (NCBI taxonomy): domain Bacteria; species bacterium. The sequence goes on from JBFMCF010000096.1 coordinate 59,996, forward strand.
CAATAACAATATTTCTATATTTATATATGACCTTAAAATATTCAAATAAATCTATTTCCTCTTCTCTGCTGAATTCTTCAACCGGCATAAAAATCCTTTTTATAATTTATAATAATCAATTATCTCAATTAAATAATTATCTATGTCAGTCAATCTATTTTTTAAAATATCTTTTTTAAAAGAATATTTTTATCTGCCATTTAAAGCTTCTTTCCTAATCGCTACAATCATGCCTTTCTGCATTTTTTTAAGTAAAAATTGATAATCCAGATATTGGACTATTGTTTTGCTTTTGAACAAAGATAATTTATCCCTGTCCCGTTCAAAAACCACTCTCCCGTTTTTAATTATCTGATAAGACAAAATTTCCCCTGTCTCCTGGAAAATCACCAAATCTATTTCTTTATTCAACAATTTCGCAATATCATTCTTGAACTTAAGTCTGGACATAAAACTCTCTTGTTTGTTTTTGTACGGTTCAGTAAGGACAGCTATATCAACATCACTCTCTGGCCTCTGTTTATCTTCAGCGTAAGATACAAAAAGATAAAGAGCAATTATCTCTTCATTACCCTGGCCGTATTCTTTTAAGATTTTTTCCATATCATTAATCATATTGTTATCTTTCAAATTTTATTTTTTGTTTTCTAAATCTTCTTCCTTTTCCGGGACAATGATAATGTCCCCGCGGGAAATAATTTCATCACCTTTTAATTTCGTGAGGACCTTTCCGCTTGCTTTAACAATATAAATCCCATTTACGTGCGCCCTTTCCGTAAGCCCCCCAACTATATCCAGGTAATAATTTATATTATTGCCTTCTTTGAAAATCACGGTCTCAGGGTTATAAACCGCCCCGCTTATCATTACCCATTCAGGGACAGGCGGTATATATAAACTATCGCCTTTTTCAAGGATTATATCATCTTCTCCATTGCTTATTTTAGAAAAATCAATAATTATCCTGCCCCTGGGGGATTGGGCCGCGAATAATTGCAATGCCTTTTTTCTTTTATCTATTCCTGCCTGCCGGATTTCTCTTTCTTCCTTTAATATCAGGGCTTCCGCCAAGCTTGCTTCTTCTTCCTGGATACCTATCTCTCTTGCCCTGATTTCCTTGTTAATTATTTCTTTTTGCTTTTCTATTAACACCTGCCTTGTCAAAATAATCCCTTCAGGGTAAGCCCATTCCGTCACCCCCTCGAACCGTTTAATTAAACTGCTGAGTTTCTCGCCGTCTTTAATTATATAGCTTCCCGGGTTAACCGCCTCACCTGTAACAGTGACAGTTTTCATCATATCTTTCCCGAAAGGAGTAAAATTATATTCCGGTGTAATAAGAATTGTGTCCATATACTCAATCCTTATATCATCTTTCGTGTTTATTATTTTTTCGAAATCGTCTGTTATAATTTCTTTCACGGCAATAATATTTTTAGTTTCATTATTAAAACGCATAACCTGTATTTTTTTATTAGATTTACCGGGAATAACGCCTGATGCTGTATTTATTACTGCCGACAGATTCGAATCTTTATTTATTTCATATATTCCGGGCCGGACAACATCCCCCCGGACTGCGGCTAAATTTTCTATAAGAGGGACAAAAATCTTGTCACCGTGCTGAAGCGTAATATTTTTTGAATCATCGCCTTTTAAAACAAACTGGTAAAAATCAAAAATACCTATAACCTTATTTCCCCTTACCAATCTTATATTTTTTAAGCTCCCGTTTTCAGCAGGCCCGCCGGTAATTATCAATCCATCTAAAATTCTGGCAAAAGGGCTTATGGAGAACATCCCGGGCTTTCGGACACTTCCCAAAACTGAAATACGTATATCCTGGACATTCCCCAAACTTAAATCGAACTGGACATTTACATATTTCTGGTTTAACGCATTTTTTATCTTTTCCTTTACCTCTTCAAGGACACTACCTACCACATAAACCGACCCGATGCGGGGAATAAGAATTTTTCCGTCATTATCGATTACAAGTGTGTATTTTTCTTCTATCTTTCCCCAGAGATTAATCACCAGTGTATCCCCGACACCTAATTTAAAATCCGGCTCCAGACGGTAAATTTCGCCTTTAAAAGGCGTAGAAAAAGCCTTGGCAAATTCTGCGTTCCCTACGCGCTCTAAATCTCTGTTAAACTGGTAAAAAAGATCATCGGCAAGAGATGTTTTAACAAAAAATACCGTTAAAATAATTAATATGATGTTTTTAAGTAATCCGCGCATATTTTCTCCAGTAAAATGAAATTGATATTATCATATAAAATAAAATTGTGTCAACTGATAAAACTATTTTTTATTATTTATTATTATTCTTTATCCGGCAAATTGTTAATTTCGTCTTTATGGGCAAGAATAAATGATTCGAATTCAGTGCTGTCCATTAGATTAGACAGGCTTTTTATTATATCAGCCTGGATACTTTTATCCTGTTTTAAAAGGTCAACCATAGGTTCTATCGCGCGTTTGTCTTTTATTTTGCCCAGGGATTCCAGTATTGCCAAACGGACACCGCCCTCCTCAATCTTGAGGGCTTCAACCAGCGGACCTACCGCGCGGGTATCTTTGATATTGCCAAGTGCAATTACTACGCCGCATTGAAGGAACATATCATCCCGGAAATTCAGAAACCCTAAAAGGGTTTCGACTGCACGCTGGTCACCTATCCTGCCCAAAACTTCGGCCGCTTTTAATTTAACACCGGTATCCTCTTCATTTTTAAGTGTGTTAATAAGCGGTTCAACCGCGGGCCCGCCCATTTTGGCAAGTACATTCATTACTTCGTTATGCAGCGAACTGAAAGTATTTTTAAGTTCCGAAATAAGTAAATCCACTGATGTGTCGCCCATACAACTCAAGGTTTTTACGGCCCCTTCACGTAAATTTTCGCTGTCGTCTCCAAGCGCCTCAATAAGGATTATTACCGCAGGTTTACCTATCTTACATAACGCTTCTGATACCTCTTCACGAATATTTTCATTGCTGTCCTGGAATGTTTCAATAAGGCTTTTCACAGCGCGTCCGTCTCTTAATTCGCCTAAATCCATTACGGCCTTTTTGCGGATATTACTGTCGCGATTTTTAAGTAAATCAATAGTTTCCTGCATTTTTTCCGGGGTTGTCTGTGATTGAGAATCCCCCAGACCGAACAAAAACCCGAAAAATAAAGTTAGAATGAATATTTTCTTTGACTTCACGATCTTTTCCTTAGAGCTCTTGATACAGTTTTAACACTATATGATACCAGATTTTTGAAAATTTGTGAAAATTTTTTTCAGGTTTCTTTGAAGATACTCAAAAGATGCGGGGCCAACTGTTTTTTGCGGGACAAAACGCCTTTTAATTCGGCAATATGCGGTTCCAGTAAAGGGTAACCCAAACGGCGGCAGAGATTAACATCTCCGTCAAAAACCAATAAGCTGTTCGATACCGAAATATCCGTTACGAGAAGGGCGGAAAAATTATATTTGCGGCTGCGCCTTATTTTTACAAGTTCTTCAGTAAGCCGGTGTTTAATTTTGTCAAATTCGCTAAAACCGACTAATTCTATCTGGCCCACTCCAAAAGTAATTTTCCCTGTTTTATACTCCTTAAAATCAGAAAGTATAATTTCCTCGGGGCTGCGGCCCGCAATATTCACCCCTGATGCCAATAGTTTCGCGCTATAGATTTCTAAATCCAGTTTCGCGGTATTATTGAGCCTTTCCATCATCTCTTTATCCAATGCGGTTGTCGTAGGAGATTTTAAATTAACAGTATCCGATATTATTCCCGAAATCAAAAGCCCTGCAGTTTTCGGATCTATTTCGATATTTTTTTCAAAATAAAGCCTGGATATTAAAGTGCATGTGCTTCCCACCGGCTGGTTAATGAACAATATAGGATGCAGGGTTTCACGGTTGGCGAGCCTATGATGGTCTATAATCTCCATAATCTCGCACTGGTCTGCCCCGTCCACTGATTGCGAAATTTCATTATGGTCTATTAAAATGAGCTTTGGTTTGGAGAATTTCAAAAAATCAGCCATGGTAATTATCCCGGTAATTTTATGCTCCTCGTTAAGCACCGCCATGCCCCTGTTATAAGCCTTCAGGATTTTTAGCTGTGCCTCTTCCAATAACTCATCCGCGGTAAATGTGCCGTCGTAATTTTGCGCCACACGGTAAGCCGGTGTACTCAGCCTGACAAATCCAAGTGTTGTAGCGGTATCATATGGTGAAACTAGGAGGTTTACATTATGCTCAACCGCCATACGGCGTATTTCTTCGGAAATGGACAGCCCGCCTGTAACCACGAGTGCCCTTACCCCGTTTTCAATAGCAATCTCCTGGATTTCCTCCCTATCCCCGGTTATCACAATACATTTTTTATGGTCAAGCCCGGACAAAACCTTGCCAAAAGAAAGTTCCTGCATCGCGCCCACAAGAAAAATTCCCTGGAAAACGTCATCAGAATGGTAAGCGTTCAGCAATTTTCCTCCGAGAGCGGCATGTATATACTTGACTGATGTAAAAATTTCACGTGAGTTTAACGGTGTCACCTCGCGAAAAAGCCCGTGGGCGATATCAAATAAGCTTACTATCCCGCAGTAACAATCCCTTTCATCAACCAACGGTATTAAACGGATATTATTTTTTTCCATCACAGCCAGTAATTCTTTTAATGATGCGTTCTTATTGCAAAAAATCACCTCTTTACTCATCGCATGTCCCACGTTGGGCGTGATGTCCGGAAGGAATAAAGGCGCGGGAACACCAAAATATGATAATACAAATTCCGTTTGCAGGTTAAGGTTCCCCGCCCTCGCGGGAACCACATTATTTTCCCCCTGGGATTGTTTGAGTTTCGCGTATGCAATTGCCGCGCATATTGAATCTGTATCGGGGTTTTTATGGCCGATTATGAATATATTACTAATCATAACTATCTCTTTTTATTTGTCTTTCTCTTTTGGGGTGGCCTTTTCTATTAATTTGTTCATGTCTTTCTCCCAGGAACTCCCTTTTTGTTCTTCGTTACCTTTTCTCGGCCGGCTGCAGCCTAAAAAACCAATAATAAGAAAAAGGCTTAACATATATGATAATAATCTCCTGAAACCGGATTTTTTCATTTTTGCTCCTTTTATTTATCCCGATAGAAGCCTTTAACTCCCTCTATTTTCCAAAGCGGGAAATAACTTTTAACGGAATTTATTACTTATAATACTACCAGATTGGATTTTTTGGCAATAGATATTTTAATCCGCTTTTTTTATGTTTGAAATAAAATGCACCACCCCGCCGGCCAAACTAAACATCATACCCACGCTGAAATATAAAAGAGAAATAAAAATGGCCTCTTCGGAGGGAACATTGACTTTGTTAAACAAATATACAAATATACCTTCACGGACCCCTATTCCGCTCAAAGATATGGGGATTACTGTCGCGAGAAACACAATCGGCACAAAAATAAAAAAGTAAAAAACGCTTAAATCAAGACCTGCCGCCCTCGCGACAAAATAACAGCTTATTATTGATAAAATCTGCATCAACAACGAATAGAATAATACCTTGAGAAGGACCTTCCGGTGTGTGATAAAAAAATGCATTGCCTCATAAAAAATTATAATATACTGTTTTATTTTATCCAATGCCTTTTCGCTGCCCTGTGATTTATCCATCAGACCGGTAATCCATGATTTAAGCGATATAAAAAGAAACAACGCGTAATAAATCACAAATATCATTGATAAAATCGCGAATATCAACTCACGGGGAAGCATTTTAAAACTAAAAATACACGCGGCAAGGACAAGGACAGATATGCTGTAAATTCCGATGATCCTCTCAGCGAGTACCGAAATCCCCGCGTAAATTTTGTCCTCGCAATGGTTAACGACTTTATACATTTTAACAAAATCCCCGCTGGACGCTCCCGGCAAAAAAGAATTAAAAAACAGCCCGATAAAATTAAAATTCAATAACTTCTTAAATTCTATTTTTATATCTCTTCCTGAAAGAAGGGTTTGCCACCGGTAAGTTGCAATAAAAATTACCGATAACTGGCAGATAAACGCAAGGAATAAAAAACTGTAATTGATGTCTGAAATTTTTGAGGACAGTTTATGAAAGTCTATTTTCCGTAAAAGAAAATAAATCAACAAAAAGCTTATAGAAAACCGGAGAACAAAAAAACTAAATTTTTTCACATGAAGTAGTTTCATAAGTCGGTTTCGTTTATGAATCCGCCTGGGGCGGAGCGGCGAAACAAGGAAGTCGAGCCGAGCATATCAACTTTGATATGTAAGGCGAGACTGACGAAGTTACAGACGCAAAAATTGCTTTTGTAATAGAAATAAGATTTATGAAACTGCTTCTAAGATTTACTGCCATATTCCCATACATATTTAACCATATCGATAAATTTTTCATCCATTTGCCGCAAGATTCCATTAATAGTTAATGTTAATGTCCTGATTATTTTATAACCGCACAGGGGATAGGTTTTTTCAAGCTTATCAAAATCCGATTTCTCAATAACATATAATTCTGTATTTTTTATAGTTTCCGCTGTGGCTGAATGCGGTTTTGAATCGATAAAAGAACATTCCCCGAAAAACTCATTATCTTTAAGTATATTTAAATTTTGCCGCTCACCCTCCCTCAGGGTCTTGCTTATTTTGACCGTCCCCTTTTTTATAATATACAGCCTGTTGCCCTGCATATTTTCGCTGAAAATTATTTCTTCTGAAGGGAAGGTTTCCTCTTTGATAATTTTAGAAAGAACATCCAGTTCCTTATCATCCAAAGTTTTAAAAAGCGGAATATTTTTCAATGCCTTTTTATCTACCATCGTCATCTCCTTTGTTAGTGCGGAAGTGCTGAAGTTCGGAAGAACGGAAGTCCAATTTGTTTACTCACTTCCGTGCTTTCGCGCTTCCGGTCATCCGCTCTATTTTATATTTTCTATCCTATCGCCCTGAACGGGCAAGCATCAATACAGCTCCGGCACTTTATGCATTTCTGTTTATCTATTCTTGCCACTGTTTTCTTCTCCCAAATGACTGCTTTAACCGGGCAATTTTTCATGCATATCCCGCACATCTTGCAAAGTTTTGTGTTAACTTCAAACTTCAATAAATTAACACATGAACTTGCAGGGCACCGTTTTTCTATAATATGCGCTTCATACTCTTCACGGAAATAACGCAGGGTGCTCAAAACCGGGTTAGGAGCAGTCTGTCCCAAACCGCACAACGATGCTTGTTTTATGTCACCGGCTAAATCCAGGAGAAGGTCAATATCATTAGGCTGTCCTCTCCCTTCTGTAATTCTCGTGAGAATCTCAAGCATCGCGCGTGTCCCTATCCTGCAAGGGGTACATTTCCCGCACGACTCATTCTGGGTAAACTGGAGGAAAAATTTCGCCATGTCAACCATACAAGTGGTGTCATCCATGACAACAATACCGCCGGAACCCATCATGGCTCCCGCGCTCGTTAATGAGTCAAAATCAATGGGTGTATCCAGAAGTGCCTCCGGCAGACAGCCGCCCGACGGGCCGCCCATTTGCGCAGCTTTGAATTTCCGGTTTTTCCCGCTGATACCTCCGCATATGTCGAAAATAATTTCCCTCAAAGTCATACCCATCGGGACTTCAATTAATCCTGTATTTTTAATCTTCCCGGTAAGCGCGAAAATAGCCGTCCCCGGGCTTTTCTTGGTCCCCAAATTAACATACCACTCCGCCCCTTTATTAATTATAAGGGGTATATTCGCGTAGGTTTTAACATTATTAATGTTTGTAGGAGAATCCCATAATCCCTTGCGGGCCGGGAAGGGGGGGCGGATCCTCGGCATACCTCTTTTTCCTTCAATCGATTCCATTAAAGCCGTTTCCTCGCCGCATACAAACGCGCCTGCTCCTTCCTTGATTTCTATATCAAAACTAAAATTTGTCCCGAGTATGTTTTTCCCTAATAAATTTTTTTCTTTTGCCTGCCTCAAAGCTATTCCGAGGCGTTTGATAGCCAGCGGATATTCCGCCCTCGCGTAAAAATAACCGTGGGTGGCTCCTATTGTAAACGCGGCTATTATCAGGCCTTCGACCACGGAATGCGGGTCACCCTCCAGAACACTTCTGTCCATAAAAGCGCCGGGATCACCTTCATCGGCGTTAACAATAACATATTTATTTTCAGCCTGCGCCATTTTCGCGAAACTCCACTTCATACCCGTGGGGAAACCGGCCCCGCCCCGGCCCCTCAGCTTAGAATTAGTTACAACTTCAATCACTTCATCAGGAGACATTTCAAATAATACCTTCTTTAACGCGGAATATCCTCCATTGGCAATATATTCATCAATATCTTCCGGGTTAATTTTGCCGCATCTTTTCAATATATTGCGGACCTGTTTTCCATAAAATCTGTCATAATCCTCCGACACCAGCCAATCAGAAACAGGATTTCCCTGCAGTAAATCCTCCTCTATTATCCTTGTAACCATTTCACTCTTGACCTTCATATATGTATGCTGTCCCCTGCCCGGGATAATAATATCAACCAGAACATCCCTCGCGCAAAGCCCCCGGCAGCCGGTCTGCTTTATCACACACGGTTTCTGGACAACCGCGTTTATATGATGTTTTTTTACTTCCTCTTCAAATTTATGTATAACAGCGTCCCCGCCCGCCGCCTGGCCGCCGGTCCCCAGACAAATTAAAATCTGGATTTGTTCAGGATTGGTTGTTTCCGGTGAAGTTAATATATCTTTAACTTCTTGATTCATAATCTCTTTTCTCCCTTTATTAAATCTAAAACTGAAAACTTATGTTCTTTAGTTTTCCGTTCTTTCGTTCTTCAGTCTTATTTAGTTTCCTTTTTAGCGCTATGAGCTTCAATAACCTCTAAAGATTTCGCAGGAGTAACTTCTCCATATGTTTCTTTATTAACCACCATAACGGGCGCCATACCGCACGCGCCGAGGCACGCAACCTCTTCAATCGTAAAATTCCCGTCTCTCGTCATCTCCCCGGGTTTTACTTCCAGTTTTTCAAGCAATTTTTCCATAATTCTATCAGAACCTTTAACGTGGCATGCAGTCCCCCTGCAAATTCTTACAACATTTTTACCTCGCGGGGTCAAATAAAACTGCGCGTAAAAAGTAACTACGCCGTAGACGTCTGTCAAATAAACATTTAGTCCTTCAGCTACCAAATCCAGCAATGGTTCCGGCAAATAACCGTAAGCATCCTGTATCTTCTGCAGAACAGAAATTAAAGACCCTCGTTTGCCTTTATATTGTCTTATAATATCCAGCGCCCTGGTTGCGTCAAAATCCAAATGCCTGTCCGGAACATATTCTATAACCATAATTTATTTTACTCCTTCAATATCTTTGCTCTCTGCGCCATGCCCTATGCGCTATGCTCTTTCCTACCGCCTTCCGCCCCACATATAATTTACTAATTCAACAAATTTGTCATTCATTTCCCGTAATATCGCGATAGTGACAACCGCCAATGCCTTCATTATCCTGAAACCGCCTTCAGGGTCATCAACAGCCAGTTTTTCAAAGTCCGCCTTTTCAATGCTTATCAACGTGGTTTCATTAATAGTTTCAACAGTGGCTGAATGTTCTCCGCCGTCTATAAAAGACATTTTCCCAAAATACTCTCCTTCTTCAACAACATCTAAAATCTGTTTTTCACCTTCACGGATTACTTTAGTTATCCTGACACTTCCCTGTTTAACAATAAATAATTTTGAGCCTGCCTGCCCCTCGGAAAAAATAACAGTTTTGGGCGGGTATGTCTTTTCATTTGCAATGCCCGCAATTTTTTTTATTTCTTCTTCGTCCAAATCTTTAAAAATTGAAATGTTTTTGATAAATTTTACATCTGTCATTTTATTCACCTCACTTTTAAATTTTTTCTATTCTGACCGCACAAGATTTAAATTCCGGCACGTGAGAATAAGGATCTAACGCGGCATTGGTTATTATATTAACCGGAATTTCCTTAAAATGCATCGGGAGAAAAACAACACCCTCCACTGTTTTGTCACTCAAAATTATCTTAACGGATATTTCACCTCTCCTGGATTTTACCCGGACTTTTTCCTTATCTTTTAAATTTAACTTTTGCGCATCTTTTGGATTCATTTCCATAAACCCCTCAGGGCAGACATCCATAATTCCCTGGGAGCGGTGTGTCATTACCCCTGTATGATAATGGAAAAGCAGTTTTCCTGTCGTCAAAAGGAAAGGATAATCGTTATCCGGTTTCTCAGCCATGGGAATATATCTTTCTGAAATAAATTTTGCCTTCCCGTTCGGGAACCCCATTTTATATAAATATTTCAGGCCTGAATGGTTCTTATCCGGGCAGGGCCATTGTAACCCGCGGGCAGCTAAACGCTTATGCGTAATACCCCCGTATATCGGGACGAGTTGATTTATTTCATCCATTATTTCAGATACATTACTGTAATTCATATCATAACCCATCGCCTTTGATAAATTGGAAATTATCCTCCAGTTAGGCCTGCTTTCTCCCACAGGGGGCAACGCCTTTCTTAACAACTGCACTCTTCTTTCCATATTTGTAAATGTCCCGTCTATTTCCGCGAAACTGCAGGCGGGTAAAATTACATCCGCCATTTTCCCGGTCTCAGTTATAAACATGTCCTGGACCACCAAAAACTCCAGTTTTTTCATGCTCTCTTCAATCTGGTGGGCATTGGGATAACTCATCTTCAAATTCCCCGCCATAATATAAAGCGCTTTTACTTTCCCTATATTCATCGCGGGGACCGCCTCGGTCAGACTCAGCCCGGGCCACATGGGCAAAGAAACTTTCCATGCCTTCTCAAATTTTCTGATCATCGCAAGATCGCTCATTTTCTGGTAACCCGGGAGGAAATCCGGGATACTTCCCATATCGCATGAACCCTGGCTGTTGCACTGCCCGCGAAGCGGGTAAAAACCGACATTCTGCCGCCCGACATTACCGGTCAATAATATCAGATTGGCAAGCGCAGCCACATTCTGCAGACCGGACATATGTTGTGTTATACCCATCCCGTAAAGCACCGCACCGTTCCTGCTCGAGGTAAATAATTCCGCGGCCCTGACAATATCTTCCTTTGACACACCGGTAATTTTGGAAACCAATTCCGGTGTATATTCTCTTATAGTATCCTGCAGTTCTTCAAATCCTTCGGTCCGGTTCTCAATAAAATTCTGGTCCATCAATCCCTGGCTTATAATGATATTTATAATACCGTTAATCAGCGCCACATCTGTTCCATAATTGGGGCGAAGCCATAATTTTGAAATCTGTGTAAGTTTTATGCGTCTCGGGTCAATAACAATCAAATTCGCATTATTTTCCCTCACAGCGCGTTTAACCTCCAGCGCGAATGTGGGATGGGTTTCCGTGATGTCTGTTCCGATAACAATAATCGACTTCGCCTTTGCAATTTCATTAAAGGAATTAGTCATTACACCGCTTCCAAACATCTGGGTAAGTATTTTTAACGAGGCCGCGTGTTCATAATAAAAACAAGTGGTATCAACATTGTTCGTTCCAATGGCGGTCCGCATGAATTTCTGGAACACATAGTTATCCTCATTAGTGCAATACGCCGACCCCAATCCCATAATCGCGTCCGGCCCGGCCTGTTCTTTAATAGTTTTTAATTTCCCCGCGATAAATTTAATCGCCTCTTCCCATGGAGCGCGCATAAATTTCCCGCTTCTTTTAATGAGCGGCGTAACGAGCCTCTCCGGGTCGTTTACATAAGTATATCCGTACCTGCCTTTCACGCACAGGTTGCCGTTATTAATACCTTGTCCTTCTTTGGCGGTAACTTTGACAATTTTATTATCTTTGACATTTAACGTCATACTGCACCCGCAGCCGCAATAAGAACAAATCGTCGAAACCTCTTTCAGCTCCCATGGCCGCGCGGCGTGTTTCGATAACTTATTGGCAAGCGCGCCCGTCGGGCAGACGGAAACACACCTGCCGCAAAACTCACAGTCAAGGCCCCTGCCGAAAAACGTTCCCATCTCTGTTTTAAAACCTCTTCGCGAAAACGCTATCGCATTCACACCCTGCATTTCGGAGCACGCACGAACGCATTTTTTGCATAAAATACATTTGCTCATGTCCCGTTCAACCAGCGTTCTTGTATCATCCATTACATTTTCCTGGGGCTGGGCGCCAAAACGGTTTCTATCGGGGCCGTAGAGGAAAGATAATTTTTGCAAATCACACTCCCCTCCTTTGTCACATACCAGGCAGTCAACCGGGTGTTTCGCCAAAAGAAGTTCCAAAATCATTTTTCTAAGTTTATGCACAGATTCCGTCTCTGTCTTGACTTTCATGTTATTCAGGACAGGCGTAATACATGAAGCCAGTAATTTATTCGTCCCTTCAATTTCCACGAGGCATAACCTGCACGCCCCAAACGGCGACATTTCGCTGTGATAACAAAGGGTCGGTATATAAATATCAAGTTTTTTCGCGGCCTCTAAAATAGTCGTGCCCTGTTCCACAGTAATTTCTTTATCATTGATACTTAAAGTCACCATTTCCTTTTTTCTAGTGACAGGAATAACATCTACGAAAGTTTCTTCCATATTCGGGGACTTGGATAAAGGATCGAGTGTTGCTTTAGTCAGGATATTAAAATTGGAATTCCAATTCGCGTGCAAAGGCAGAAACAGCATTCCCTCCATAACTTTATTTGTAATAAAAACCTTAGTTTCAAGCTCACCCTGCTTACTTACTACTTTGACTATCGAATCGTCCTCTATCTCTAATTTTTTTGCGTCATTCGGATGCACGGATAATTTAGGCTCTTCCTCAACAAAAATCATCCCCTTTGACCTTCTCGTCGTTACCCCGCTTCTATGATGAAATAATGTGCCGTTGGTAATGATACGGTAAGGAAAATGCAGGGTGGGCTGCGGGACAGAATATTTATAATCCACAGGGTAAAACATGGCTTTTACCCGTTCAAAACTATCGGTATATAAAACTTTTGTCCCCTGGCCTTCCAGGGAAAGGCACGGCCAGAACACAGGTTCTTTTTCATTCAATTTCTCATACGTTATTCCCCTGTAAATAGGAACCAGGCTTGTTATTTCCTGGAATATTTCCTCTGTTGAAAGATATTCCATTATATACCCGAACTTGAAAGCCAGATTTACAAATATTTTCCAATCAGGCTTGGTTTCAGGCGAAGGTTTTATCGCCTTGTTTATTTTCTGGATCCTCCGTTCAGTATTGGTAAATGTCCCTTCCTTTTCCGCAAAGCTTACAGCGGGTAAAACAACATCGGCGAGCTTCGCGGTTTCAGAAAGAAAAATATCCTGTACAACAAGAAAATCCAGCGCTTTTAAATTAGCCTCTGCCTGTTTTGAATTTGGATGGGAAACCGCGGGGTTGGAACCAACAATATACATCCCCCTGATTTTCCCCCCGGGAATAGACTGGATCATTTCCGTGGCAGTCAAACCCGCATTTACAGGAAGCTTTGTCTTCCATTTTTTCTCAAAATCATTTTTTACGGAAGCGGAATATACCGATTGATATCCCGACAGGTAATCCGGAAGAACACCCATATCGGTGGTTCCCTGGCCGTTATTTGTCTGGCGAAGCGGGATTAATCCGTTGTTTTCTTTCCCTATATGGCCGCAGGCCAAAACAAGATTAACAAGCGCATGAACATTATCAACTGCCTTTTCCTGTAAAACAAATTCCAGGCCGTAAATCGCCATGGCGCTTTCCGCGCCCGCGTAAAGCCTTGCGGCTTCCCGGATTTTTTCCCCGCTAATCCCCGTAACAGCCTGAACATTATCCAGAGACAGTTTCTCAAGTTTTGTTTTGACCTTGTCAAAATCCTCTGTCCGCTTTTCTATAAAAGATTCATTATAGAGTTTTTCATCAATTACGACCTTCAACATCGCCGACAGCAATAAAAGTTCCATTCCGGGTTTTAACTGGAACCATATATCTGAAAATTTTGTCAAATCAATCTCGCGGCTGTTGATTACAATCAGTTTCGCCTTTTTCTCCCGGACCGCCTTTTTAATTTCGAGACCAACAATAGGCAGTGTTTCTGTCGTATCGGTTCCTATCAGCAAAATAACCTTTGTATTCGCGATTTCCGGTATAGAATTAGTGGCGGCGCCATATCCTAAACTGTCGGTCAGTGCTTTAAAAGAAGCCGCCTGTTCAATTCTTATCTGGCTGTCAATATTGTTTGTCTTTAAAACCGCCCGCATAAATTTCTGGAATAAATAACTTTCTTCATTCGTCCCCCTGTTTGACCCTATACCTCCGATTTTATCACTCCCGTACTTTTCCGTGATTTCCTTAAATTTATTGGCAATGAGGTCTAATGCTTCATCCCATGTAACAGGGACAAACATCCCGTCTTTTTTGGCGAGCGGATATTTTAACCTGAATTTATTATTTACAAAATCATACCCGAACCTGCCTTTTGCGCATATTTTCCCGTCATTTACACCAAGCCCTTCTTTAGAAGTAATCCTGACGATTTTATTTTCCTTGGTGTCCAGTATGACCGTACAGCCGCATCCGCAATAAGGACAAACACTTTTTACCTGTTTCATTTCCCACGGCCTTGCTTCATATTCGGAAAAACGCGGGGCAAGCGCTCCTACAGGGCAGACAGAAAGGCACTGTCCGCAAACCTCGCAATTTGAAACACGTCCAAACGGAAAATCAACGCGGGTATTAAAACCCCGGTAAGTGTAACCAATCGCGCCTCTCCCCCGGATTTCATCACATACCCGGACACATTTGCCGCAAAGAATACATTTTTTCATGTCCCGGCTGATAAGGTGATTAACATCAATTCTTTCATATTTCTGGAAATGCATTTTAAACCTGTCTTCCGTCACTCCCAGTTTAAATGTTAAAGTCTGCAGTTCGCATTCCCCGCCCTTATCACAAACCAGACAATCCAGAGGATGATATAAAAGCATAAGTTCAACAACAGTTTTTCTTAGTTTATTTATCTCCGGGGTATCAGTGGTTACAATCATTCCCTCTGCTGCTATAACGGCGCACGCGGCTGATAACTTCGGCACACCTTCAATTTTGACCAAACACACCCTGCACGCCCCGTAACGGCTGAGCTTACTGTGAAAACACAATTTAGGGATATAAATACCAGCCTGCTGCGCGGCCTCTAAGACTGTTGTATTTTCTGAAACCAAAACCTCTTTGCCATCTATTGTTAGTTTAACCATAATTTCCTCTGTAACAGTTTAAACCGTTTAAACTGTTTAAACCGTTCAAACCCGGTTGTTAATCTGTCCTGTTTTATATGCACATTTCTTATCTTTTATATGCGATTCAAAATCTTTAGGAAAACGTTTTATAATACTTAAAATAGGATTTGCCGCCGCCAGGCCTAAACCGCAAAATGCCGCGGTCTTCATACCCTGGCCAAGATCCATAATCAAGTCTAAATCTTCTTTTTTCCCTTCCCCCTGCACAATCCGCAGGAGAATTTTCGAGATCCAGAATGTCCCTTCCCGGCACGGCACACATTTCCCGCAGGACTCATGCCTGAAAAATTTATTTGCACGGCGCGCAATTTCCACCATACAGGTTTCATCGTTAATTACTATTACTGCGCCTGAACCCAGCATACTGCCTACTTTTGCCAATCCTTTGTGGTCCATTGAAATGTCAATTTCACTCTCATTTAAACAGCCGGAAGAAAGTCCGCCCGGAAAAACCGCTTTTAATTTTTTTCCGTCTTTTATGCCGCCGCCAAATTTATAAATAAGGTCCGCCAGGTGTGTTCCTGTGGGCAATTCATAAAGCCCGGGTTTATGGACATGTCCGCTTAATGAATATATCATTGTTCCCGGGAAATCACGGGAACCTGTATTCGCAAACCATTCATCGCCGTTAACAATGATAGGCGAAATTAAAGCAAATGTTTCAACATTATTCAAAACAGTAGGTTTTCCCCATAATCCGACATTAATAGGAAAAGGCGGTTTTATCCGTGAATGCCCTACTTTACCCTCCAGGGATTCCAGCAAGGCAGTCTCTTCTCCGCAAATATAGGAACCCGCGCCGACATAAACATCTATATCAAAATTAAAATCCTTCCCCTGGATATTAGACCCGAGAAAATTGCTTTCTTTCGCTTCTTTTATCGCGTCTTTCAGAATCCGCGCTCCTTTAACATACTCGCCTCTTATATAAATATATCCCTTTTCAGCGCCTATTGAAAATCCCGCGATTGTCATCCCTTCAATAATTGCAAACGGGTCTTTCTCGATAATAGCCCTGTCTTTAAAAGTTCCCGGTTCACCTTCATCCGCGTTACATACAATATATTTAGGAAAATTCCTGTCCCTGCGCGCAAATTCCCACTTTAATCCCGCAGGAAAGGCGGCACCCCCGCGGCCGCGCAGCCCCGAACGTTTTATGCTTCCGATTACTTCTTCCGGAATCATATCATTTAAAACCTGCGTTAATCCTTTATATCCGCCCAATCTCAAATATGTATCCAGTTTATGCGAATCAGGTTCATTGATATTCCTCAAAGTTATTTTTATATTATCCATACTAACTCCCGCAAAAAATTCAAACTCCCCCAACCCCCTCTTTAATTAAAGAGGGGGGTCAAGGGGGCGTTTCTTATATTTATTTATATTTTTCCAGTATCTCTTTTATCTTTTCTTTCGTTAAATTCTCGTGCAAGTCCCCGTTTACCATCATCACCGGCGCCGTGCCGCAAGAACCCAGGCATTCCACTAATTTCAAACTAAACTTTTTGTCTTTTGTTGTTTCGCCAGGTCTTACCTCCAGAATACTTTCCAATGTTCTAATAATATGTTCACTTCCAAGCAGGGAGCATGATATATTATTACATACGGAAACGATATTTTTACCCTGCGGGCTCGTGTGAAGCATTGTATAAAAAGTAGCTACGCTAAAGACATAAACCTCCGGGATATTCAAGACAAAAGATACATCCTTAAGCGCATTTTCCGTGAGAAACCCATATTCTTCCTGCACCAGATAAAGGACAGGAAGCAACGCGCCTTTTCTATTCGGATATGTATCCGCCAGTTCATTTATTCTCTTAACAAGCTCATTTGAAATTTCCATTTAAAACATACCTCCCACGGCGTCCGCGGCAAATTTTAGCACGGGCTCAGGATAAATACCAAGCACCAAAACCGCTGTTACTGCAATTCCCAATACCAATAATAAAGGTGCAGATTTATTTACTTCAGTTTTTTGGTCAACGGATTTTTTCATATACATATACACAATAATCCGAAGATAATAATAAAGGGCAATTACACTATTTAGTACGCCCGCGACCGCTAAAAAAATATAATCCGATTTTACCGCGGCCATGAAGACATAAAATTTACCGACAAAACCCGCTGTCGGCGGGATTCCAGCCAGGGAAAGCAAAAATACACTCATCAATAACGCGATACCCGGGTAACGTTCATTTATACCCGAAAAATCATCCATTTCCGCGCCTGAAATACCATTTTTATTTAAAAATATTATTATCGAAAACGCGCCTATATTCATAAAAAGGTAGCCGCTTAGATAAAACAGGACAGACTGCAATCCAAGATTCCCCGCTGCCCCGCCCCCCGCCACAATCCCGATTAAACAATAACCCGCGTGGGCTATGCTGGAATAGGCCAGCATTCTTTTTATATTAGTCTGCGCGATTGCGACTACATTTCCCACAGTCATGGTTAAAAACGAAATGACGGTTAAAATAAGCACCCATTCGGCTTTTAATGTCAATAAACTATAGATAAAAACCCTGCCGAGCACCGCAAAAGCGGCCAGTTTCGGGCCGACCGACATAAAACCGGTAACCGGGGTGACCGCACCTTCATAAGCATCAGGCGTCCACATATGAAACGGAACAGCGGCAATTTTAAATCCAAACGCTATTACAAGAAAAATCAAGACCAGCATATAACCGATGTTTACAGAGGTATTGTTTTGCAAAAAGTTTTTTATTACAACCAAATTAGTCGTACCAAACATGCCGTAAGCTAAAGAAATCCCGTAAAGCAAAAACGCGGTTGCTAAAATGCCCATGAGAAAATATTTTAATGCGGCCTCGTTTGAACGAAATTCCGTCCTGGAAATCCCGACAAGAATATATATGGAAATTGCCATTAATTCCAGACCGGCATAAACAGTTACAAGATCAAGGCTGCCTGCCATAATCATCATACCCACGCAAGCTATAAGAATAAAAGTAAAATATTCGGCCCGGTGAGAAACCCCGTGACTTTTAATATGGTTCGAGGAAATTAAAATAACCAGTAAAGAAAGTATAATCAAGGCTGTTTTAAAAAATACGGTATAGAAATCTGATACCAGCATAGTATCACTTGTCACAATTTCAGGCTTAGAAAACTGGCTGCATGCCAAAAAAAGCGCGATCAAAAGCCCGGCTATGGATATTGCTTCACTGTAAACACCTTCTTTTTTGTCTGCAATAAGGTCAGCAAGTATAACTGATATTCCTGACAAAACAATAATTATTTCAGGCAATAAACTTAAGTTTTTCAACTGCTCCATAAAACTAAATACCTCCCGCTCTTCCTACCTCTAAAACAATTTGTTCTGCGGCTGTATGAAAAATCCTTAAAAATGGGTCAGGGTAAACACCGATCCAGATAACAAACAACGCAAGCGAAGCCAGGCATATGCTTTCTCTCAGGTTTAAATCGAGCATATTGGCATGTTTCGGATTTACCTTATGCCCAAGCATCACCCGCTGGTACATCCATAAAACATAAGCGGCACCCAATGGAATACCCGCGACTGAAATAACCGCAAAAACCCTGTATAATCCATTGTAAAGAATAACATTATTTTTTACCGACCCCGTAAGTATTAAAAATTCACCCGCAAAACCGGAAAGGCACGGCACACCCATCGAAGCTAATAAAAATAACGTAAAGAAAAAAGTGTATACCGGTATCTTTTTGGATAAACCGCCGAAATCTTCTATTTGTTTTGTATGTGCCCGGTCATAAATCAAACCAACACATAAAAATAACGCCCCTGTAGTAACACCATGATTAAACAACTGCAGTATCGCGCCTTCCAAACCATGCTGGCTGAACGCGAAAATTCCAAGGACTACAAATCCCATGTGGCTGATGCTTGAATACGCCACCAGTTTTTTCATATCCTTCTGGCTTATGGCCAAAAAAGCACCATATATAATTGCTATAACCGATAAAACTGCCGCTAAAGGCGCCAGCGCCTGGGATGCGAAAGGAAATAAAGGCAGGCTGAAACGTAAAAATCCATAAGCCCCCATTTTTAATAAAACCCCCGCGAGGATAATACTTCCCGCTGTCGGGGCCTGGACATGAGCGTCCGGGAGCCATGTATGAAACGGAAACATAGGTATTTTAATCGCCCATCCCACAAAAAACGCCATAAATACCCAGAGCTGGAAATTAATGGGATAGGAAACAGTTTTTAGTTTTAAAATATTAAAAGTTAGTCCTTCCCCGCTGAGCTCCGGATACTTAAAATAAACCGCCAGGATACCTATAAGCATTAATACACTTCCGAACAAAGTGAAAAGAAAAAATTTAACCGCGGCATACAGTTTATTTTCCCCGCCCCAGACACCGATTAAGAAAAACATAGGAATAAGCATTAGTTCCCAGAATATATAAAAAAGCACAAAATCCAATGCAACCAGGGAGCCTATAACTGAGGTTTCCATAAAAAGAAGCAGCGGGTAATATTCTTTCACCCTGTCCTTGACCGATGTCCATGAGGACAGGATTGAAACAGATGTTAAAATAGCGGTTAGAAAAATAATCAGGACACTAATCCCGTCTACGCCTAATAAATATTCAATTCCGGCGGACGGTATCCACGGCAGTTTTTCAACAAATTGCATTTCAGCTAAATCCGGGTCAAATTTATAAACAAGAAATATTGATAAAACCAATTCAATTATTGAAATCGCAAATGTGGTTTTTCTTATCAGTTCCTCATTATTTTTAGGAATAAGGAAAAGGACCAAACACCCGCCCGCGAGGGGTAAAAAAGTTAAAATTGACAATATTGGAAACATATTTCTCCTGTATCTTTATATGAACAAAACAATAAATAACAGTATCACTGCGCCTAAAACAAAACTATACGCGTAACTTGAAACTTTGCCCGTCTGTAATTTTCTTAATGAACCGCCCAGTTCATTAGTCAAATCCGCCAAATAATTTACAAATCCGTCTATAATATTTAAATCCACCGACCTGTTTGCGTCACAGAATTTATAATAATCCTGTACTAAACCTTCCCCGGGAAGCTTCTCTAAAACCTCTTCTTCCTCAACAACGGATATCGGGATCTCTTCCACTCCGATAATTGCCGCGATAACACGATCCAGAATCGTGTCATACGTCATATCGGTCCTGCCGAATATCCTCCACATTCCTCCCTGTCTCTGAATAGCCTCGCCAAGCATACTATCATAATTTGTATCCGCGCGGCCGAATACTTCCCACATCCCGCCCTGTTTCTGAATGGCCTCGCCAAGCATACTATCATAATTTGTATCCGCGCGGCCGAATACTTCCCACATCCCGCCCTGTTTCTGAATGGCTTCGCCGAGAATACTGTCATAACCCTTGTCCGCGCGGCCAAACACCTCCCACATCCCGCCCGGTCTCTGGCCATCCGCGCCCTTCCCGGCCAATTCGTCATAAGCAGGATACGCGCCAGGCTGTTTTTTCATATTCTCATCGTAAACCAGGTGGAATTTTGTGTCCGCGTCGCTAAAACGTTCCAGACCTTTCATTTTCGGCGCAGGATGTTTAATAAAAATTCCCTCGTGGCTCCCCGGCACCCAGATATAAACCATTAAAACGGAAATGAACTCTCTGACCCATACGGCAAAAATAACACACGGTTTCACGCAGAAATATCTAAAACCGTCAAATATTTTCCCATAGTAATATTCCACGGTAAGTTTATCCGTAACATGCACATGAAACCAGCCAAACCGCAGTCCTAATATAAAATACATGCCTCCCAAAAATATGGCCGTGGCGCCCGGCAGTAAATTATGAAGAACATCCGGGCTTGTAAAAAAAGCTTTTGTCAGCGGGTCATATAAAATAGGCAATATGGAATGGACATCACTCCTGTGAATATTATAAATATGCTCGTAAGCATGGGATGAAGGATCATAGCCAAAACTGCCAAGCCCCGGCCCGATTATATGCTCCAGGAGCCAGTTTGGAAACAGCCCAATCAATATTATTGCGGCCGAAAAACCTACCAGGCTTATTTTCATCAGAAGCGGGACTTCTTTTGCGTCTTTGCTTATCTCCTTTTCTTTCCCTAGAAATACTAAAATAAACAATTTAATATTTGAGGCAAACGTCCCCGCGGCGGTTAAAACAAAAATGATTTCCGCAAAACGCAGTAAATTATCAGGTTTTCCAAAATAGTGGACAGAATGTTCATAGGCCTCCAATATAGAATGATGCAATAATGTTTTACTCGCGAACCCGTTAAAACCGGGGACACCCGAAATACCAAGCACAGCTATTAATAAACATACCGCTGATAAAGGCATCTTTTTCCGCAGCCCGCCCAATTTATACATATCCTGCTCGCCTGTGGAAAAATACACCGCCCCCACACATAAAAACAGGCTTGCCTTAAAAAGACTGTGATTTACAATATGATACAATGCCCCGGCCAATCCCATGGCCCCGTCTTTACCCATGTAAGCCGCGCATCCTATACCCATCATGATATAACCCATCTGGCTTACACTGTGATACCCGAGCATTTCCTGCGAATCACTGCTGATTAGAGCGTTCAGGACCCCTAAGAACATTGTTACAACGCCTATCATTATCATCACATAGCCTATGTTTTCCTGTGTCCACAAATTATTGTCAAACCCGCTGTAAATTAAATTTACAACCCTGAATATACCATATGCTCCCGCCTTAATCATCGCCCCGCTGGACAAGCAGGCCGTTATGCTTAACGTATTCGGGTACATCCTGGGGACCCAGATATGCTCGCCGAATAAAGCGGCCTTTCCTCCAAAACCAAATATCATTAAAAAAGCAATTATATATTTCGCATGAGCTGAAATGCCGCCGAGTTTCCCGCCCTGGCTTACTATATTAAGGCTTCCTGTATAGTAATTCAGCATAAGCATGCCGCATAACAGAAAAAGCCCTGTAACAACACCTACATAAAGATAGAAATTTGCGCCCCGGACCGATTTTTCATCATCCCTGTGAGCAATCATGCTGTAGGGAAAAATCACCAGGCCTTCAAAAAATATGAAAAGGGTAAGAAAATCTCCCGCGAGCATTACTCCCAGATTCATCGCCATTGTAATTAAACTAAAGAAATCATAGCGTGCCGCTTTGCCTTCTTTTTTGAAATAGCCTTCACCATAAATTACAGCCAGCAGCCATACAAAACCTACCAATAACACCATCAAATAACTTATGTTGTCCACACGAAAACTTAAACCGATGCTTTCCATCCAGTTCATGCCGGTTTCTATCCCGCGGTATAATTTCCCGTCATATTCCACCCCGGTCAATACCGGCTTTGTCATTAATAATATAAGAACAAAGTCTAAAACTGACCCGACTATTACGACAAGTTTACGCGCAGTTTCGCTGAATCTTGAAACAAATATGCTTATAAACGCAGTTAATACCGGGACTAAAATCACCCACACAGGAAGCGCGGCCTGCCACCCTATTTGATTAGTTATTGTCTGTGTCATCATTTAATAATACACCCTCCAGCAAGAAAAAAACCATCGACTATTTTTTTAATAAACGATACCGGGAACTGAGGGAAAATACCGAAAATGACAATCCCGGCTGTTAAAATAACCAAAGGTATCAACATATATAAACCTGGTTCATCATGTTTGCCGTTTTCTTCCGTGACTCCATATTCCAGGACGGGGCCGTTTTGGTTTTCTGCACCAAACCAGGCTTTGTAAATAACAGGGCCGTAATAAACTAAATTCATGAAACTGCTGAGCAATAATGTGCACAGCGCAATTATTCCGACATAAAAACTATAAGAACCATAAGCCGCGACATCCAGGGAACCCAGTGCCAAAAACCATTTGCTGATAAAACCATTAAAAGGGGGGAAACCTATCATGGATAACCCGGCAATAGTAAAGCATGCCGCAGTTACAGGCATCTTTTTTCCTATCCCTTCCAAATCCGTTAAATTATTTATATCCTTTTTGTAAATAAAAATCCCCGCGGCCAAAAAAAGAACAGATTTTATCAGCGCGTGATTTAAAATATGGATGGTCCCGCCTATCGCACCCCTTGGCGTAAGGAGCGTAAAACCCAATACAATATAACCTATCTGGGCAATACTGGAATACGCGAGCATCTTTTTTATCTCTGTTTGCGATATGGCAATAGCTGAACCTAAAAATATGCTGATTAATGAAAAAACCAATAATACAGTAAGCATTGCCTCGCCCCTGAGCAAGTCCATTCCTACAATGCTGTAAATAGCCCTTAAAATACCATACGCCCCAGCTTTTTTCATTACACCGGCAAAAAGAGCGGATGCCGGAGACGGCGATATTGAATAGGCGTCCGGGACCCAGACATGAAGCGGGAAAAGACCCGCTTTTACACCAAAACCAATAATGTAGCCCCAGAAAATATAAGGCAGTAAGGAATTTAATGAAGAATTATTGGATAATTTCATGCTCAAATTTAAAAAATCCCCTGTTCCCGCTATCGCGTATGTGGCCAGGATTGAAAACAAAAGTATTAATCCCCCGGCAATTCCCATAAAAAGATATATCATCCCGGCCCGCATAGCTTTGGAATTTTCTTCCTGTATAATCAAAACATAAGACGCGACTGTTAATAATTCAAATGTAAGATATAAACTAAAAAGGTTCCCCGTAAAAACTACTCCGAGCATGCCCGTCAAAGAAAGCAGGGAAAACATGTTGTATCTCAATAAACTGCCTTTATTTGTAAAATATTCAATACTATAAATGCTTGTAAGCATCCAGATAAAAGCGGAAATAAATCCGACAAAGAAACTTAACATATCCGCCTGGCATAGAAAACCAATCCGGAACCCGGTATTTATTTCAAGTTGTAAAATATTCCCGCTATTTATAGCCGGATACATTTTTAAAACAATTAAAAATGTTATAACAGTTATTAATACGGTAAATTGATTAATATGTTTTTCTATTTTTTTCCCAATTACAGGGACCGCAATTGCTCCCAGCAAAGGGATCAAAATAGCCAGTAAAGGCAACATACTGTTCTGAATAACCATAATCGCTCCTTACAATGTCCAAACGGTTTAAACGGTTAAACGGTTTAAACGGCTTAAACGGTTTAAACAATTTTCAATGATGTTCTTCTTCCATACCTGAAAGGCCGTAAGAAAGCATAAGAACACCTAAAAAAATTTTAAATATAAATCTAAAATATCCAAGGGCTAAATTTTCATGAAAACCCGGTATTAATTTAGCTTTTTCCACATCTATATAACCAAACAATGCAGGGACCTGTTCGCCAAAAAAAACAAGCCCCGCTATAAGCACCAAAAGAAGCGGTTTTAACACCGGCTTTTCTGATTTATGCTCCAGGTCATTTGGTTTTTCGGAACCTGCTTCATAGAATTCAATATTTTTCTTGTTTTCTTCGTGTTTTCTTGTGTTTTTATTCTTCCTTATTTCTCCAAAAACAATCGCACCCACAGCTATTAAACCCGCCCAGTTTAAATAATATATTAAAGGCGTCCCGGCTTCTTCATGATGAACGCTTTGGCCCTCAATACCCGCGTGTTCACTCTCTTCTCCTTTTATTCCAACGGAAAAAATTGAAATTAACGCTGTTAACAATATGACAACATATTTTATTCTTTTCACCAAGCTCTTCCTTATCATAAACTTATTTTTAGAAAATTCTCTACTTTAAAATTATAATTCCCCGTTTTACCCCACCTTTCCACATTAGGAAGGGCTGGGTTCATAAAGGAAAAAACCCTTTCGCGATATTCTGGCAGATGTGGACTGCTATTGACGGCGCCACACCGAAAAACAAAATAAGCCCGCCTAAAATAAACATAGGTACAAGCATTATCAGGTTCGGGTCTTTTTTAACCGATGTATCAGCCGTTTCCCCGAACCACGCCCCGATAACTATCGGAGAATAATATACTAAATTCATTAAACTGCTTAAAAGAAGGACTGATAATGAAATAATGCCTGTGCTGGAACCGTATACTCCCATCTTTGACGCGTCCAACGCACCTAAAGCCAGGAACCATTTGCTTACAAAACCGTTAAAAAGCGGGAGCCCGATAATTGACGCGGCGGCAAAAGTAAACATTAAAGTTGTCTTCGGCATTATTTTCCCTATACCTTTTAAATCATTCAGCTGCCGTTTTCCTGTTTGATATATATAAGCTCCCGCGCAGAAGAACAAGCACCCTTTAATCAACGCGTGGTTAAAAATATGCAGTAATGCCCCTTCCAGGCCACTTTTTGTCAGAAGTGTCAGCCCCATAATAACATAACCGATTTGCGATATGCTGGAATAAGCAAGCATTTTTTTTATCTCTTTCTGGGTAATCGCGGCCGCTGAACCGTAAAAAATACCCGCGAGCCCCAGGATCAAAACACAATTTATCATAAACACATGATCCCGAGACAAAAATTCAGTGCCGAAAATATTATATATTGTCCTGAAAATCCCATAAGCACCCGCTTTAATCATAACCCCGGAAAGAAGCGCCGATGCCGGGCTCGGCGCAATCGGATGCGCGCTCGGGAGCCATATATGAACAGGCCATAAACCCGCTTTTACTCCAAACCCGATAATATATGCCCAAAAAATAAATACTATAAGAGGCGAAGACTGCAGTTCTGTTATGCCTAACCTGTTTAAATCTCCGTGCCCGGCAACAGAATATGTTGAAATGATGGCAAAGAGCAGGAGCAGCCCGCCAAAAATTCCCATAAAAAGATATTTCAAGCCGGTCCGGATCGCCTCCTCGCTTTGTTCATGGAACACAAGAACAGACGAGGCTACTGTAAGCAATTCAAAAAATAAATATAAACTGAATAAATTCCCGGTAAAAACAACCCCGAGCATCCCCGCGAAAGAAAGTGACGAAAATATATTAAACCTTCTCTCTTCATGCTCCTTTTTCATATACTCAATGGAATAAATAGAAGCCAACACCCATAAAAAAGACGCGATAAACGCAAAATAAAAACCGATTAGGTCCGCTTTAAAATGAAGCGGAGGCCCAAGCCCCGTATCAAATAAAATTTCTAAAATTTTCCCGTCAATAACAACAGAAGGAAACATTCCTATTATGCATAAAAAGCTTGTGATATGCGCTATGCATGCGACCAAATAATGTTTTTTGTTTTCAACAATAGGCCTGATTAAAATAGACAATATCGGGACAACAATTGCAATTACCGGTAAATAATTAAGTGATAGAGACATAAAATGCCCCCTTCCTTTCTTAAAAAGCTTTGGACAGCAGTTCTGCCACCGTAGCTTTTGATAATTCAACAGGAACCGAACCAAATAATCCAAAAGTCAAAGATAACAATGTAACAACACCAATCGGGACCAACATATTAACGGGTGCTTCCCATTTTTGTTTATCCACTTTGTATTTCTTGGGGTCATATTCTATTTCTTTGCCAAAAAACGCCCAGAGTATGGGAGGCAGAAAATATCCCAGTTCAATTATACTGCTTATCATATAAACAATTGCAAGTATAGGCTGTCCTAATTTCAAATAACCTTCAACCATATTCCATTTACTTATCCAGCCGGCAATCGGCGGCAGACCGATTATACCTATAGAGCCGATAGTAAAACCAAGACAGGTAATCGGCATTTTTTTAGCTAAACCAGACATGTCTTTTAGATCAATTTTCCCTGTTTGTTTAATTATTGTCCCCGCTGAATAAAATAAAGTGATTTTCATGACCGAATGATAAAAAATATGCAAAAGCGCGCCCATAAAAGCATACGGGTGAACCGACGCGGCGCCGAGAATAACATAGCTCAGCTGATTCGTGGTAGAATATGCAAGCATTCTTTTTATCTGTTTCTGTCTTAACGCGATTAGTGCCGCACTTATAATCGTCATCGCGGCAAAAAGGGCCAGAATAGTATCCATCTGGAGGGCCTGGAATAACTGGGGCCCAAAAATATTATAAATAACCCTTATTATTCCGTAAATACCCATATTTACCACCGCCACAGCATGGAGGAGAGCGCTGATCGGCGTTGGCGCCACCATTGCCCGCGGGAGCCACGCATGCAGGGGCATAATAGCGCCTTTTACGCCAAAGCCGGCCATAAAAAGGAAAAACATAAGATATAAAACCCATTTTGGCGCCAAAGCTAAACCGGGAATCCCAAAATTAGTAAAAGTCAGGTTCCCGTCCGCATAATAATAAAGCAAAAGCATTCCGGCAAAAATAAGGGCGCCGCCCCCCAAAAGATAGGCCCCGTACATTACACCGGACCGCCATGCCTCATCGGTCTCCTCATGTATTACAAGGGGATAAACCGTGCAGGTCAGAAGTTCATAAAAAACGAATAACGTTAATAAATTGGCTGAAGTAACAATACCCACGGCAACACCTAAACAGGATGTCAGCGCGGTATAATACCGTGTCTGGCAGTGTTCATCCGCCATATACCCGTAAGAATACGAAACAGTAAATATCCATAAAAACGTAACAATGATAAGCATTAAAAGAGCAAAACAGTCGATGCGGAATTGTATTATGAAAGGCGGCCTGTTTAAAAATTCAAAAAAGAACCTTTTTCCATCCAGTACCTGGGGAACCAGCCTCGCTATTAAAATAAATAAAACAACCGCGGGAAGCATAGTAAAAAAGTTGCGTAATAATTTATTTTTTTCGCCGAAAAACACTACAAGGCCGGTACAGATTACAGGGAAAATAATAAATACAGGAATCATTAGGTTGTTTTTTTCCATTATCCTACCATTTCATTAAATCAGCTTTATCGCTGTCAATGATATTTTTGTTTCTATAAAATGCAATCAATATGCCAAACCCTACCGCAGCCTCTGCCGCCGCAACCGCCATAACAAATATTGAAAGAATCTGCCCGTCTAATGAGTCATAATAAGACGAAAAGGCCACTAAATTAATATTTACCGCATTCAGCATAATCTCCACGCACATAAAAAGAAGAATTATGTTCCGCCTGATTAAAAAACCAATCAGGCCGATTACAAATAAAATTGCGCTTAAAATAATAAAATAAAATAAAGGAATCATTTTTTGTCCGCCTTTTTAGCTAAAACAATAGCCCCAATCATTGCAATAAGCAAAATCAGCGAAATAACCTCAAACGGGTATAAATATTTTGTATACATAATTTTTGCAATATTGTAAGTCATGCCGCCCGAGCTGTTTACTTTTTCAACGGAATAAATATCTTTCATCCCGGCATAGTTCGCCTTTGAAAGAAAATACATGATTTCCGCAAAAAACAAACAACCCGCGCCTATGATAAAAATTTTAGGCAGGTTTTCTATATCATCAGTTGTTCCTTTTCTCATATTTATCATCATAATAACAAAAATATAAATAACGATGATTGCGCCGGCATAAAGAAAAATTTGCATTGCGGCAACCAACTCAGCCCCTGTTAAAATATAAAGACCCGAGGTCGTAAAAAACAGCAAAACCAGGGAAAGCGCGCTGTGAACAACATTTTTGCGGCTGATAACCATCAATGCCGCAAAAATTGAAGCTATTGAAAAAATAAAAAATAAAACATGCCTCACTGTTTATCTTTTCCTTTCCCTGTATTTTCCTTCTGTTTGACTTCGCCGATTTTTAAAAGCAGATTCTTATTATATAATAAATTTTTCTTGTCATAAACAGCTAATTCGAAACGGTCGGACATGACAATAGCGCTTTTGGGACAAACATCCGCGCATAAACCGCAAAACGCGCACCGGCTGATATCAACCTCATATTCATCTATCCGTTTTTGGTTCATTTCCCCTTTTGACGTAACCATATGGATAACGCCATTCGGGCAAATTTTTACGCATAACGAACACCCCACACAGCGTTCATTACCTGTATCTAAATCACGCATCAATGTATGCAGCCCCCGTGAAGAAGGCGGCAAAACAGGTTTTTCAAAAGGATAAAGCCTTGTAACCGGCTTGACAAAAATATGCTTAAAAACAATACCCATTCCTTTTAAAAGTTCCAATAAAAATATTTTTTCTAAAAAGTTACCCATATTTTATCCAAAAATAACTATCCCGATACTTGTTAACCCCAAATTAGCCAAAGCAAGGGGGAGGAGGAATTTCCATCCAAGCTCCATTAGCTGATCATAACGGTACCTGGGGAATGTCCCTCTTACCCATATATAAAGTATCAGGAAAGCATAAACTTTTATCATAAACCATACAGGCCCTGAGAAAAACGGCCCATACCATCCTCCAAAAAATAGAATGGCGGCCAGGGTGGAGGTCGTAAACATATTCATATATTCCGCCAGGAAAAACGCGACAAATTTAAACCCGCTGTATTCAACATGAAAACCGGCCACTAATTCTGTTTCCGCTTCAGGCAAATCAAAAGGGACACGGTTGGTTTCTGCCGCCGCGCAGACTATAAAAATAAAAAATCCTACGGGTTGGAAAAGTATATACCATGCGGATTTCTGGGCTTCAACTATATCTATCAAATTTAACGACCTTGCCATCATCACCGGGCCAAGAACCGCTAATCCCATCGGCACCTCATAACTTATCAATTGAGCTGTTGACCGCAGGCTGCCTAAAAAACCATATTTACTGTTCCCGCCCCACCCGCACGTGGCTATCCCATACACTCCCAGCGAACCCAGCGCAAGCAGATAAAGCAATCCGATATTTAAATTAGACGCGTATATGTTTTTGCTGAAAGGAATGGCGGCAAGGCACATTACCGCGGGCAGGACCGACATAACGGGGGCCATAATAAAAACAATCTTGTCAGCCGCCGCGGGTATAATATCTTCCTTGATAACACATTTAAGGATATCAGCGATCGGCTGTAACAACCCGTGAAAACCGGTATGCATTGGACCTAAACGCCCCTGCATATGGCCTAATACCTTTCGTTCCACCCAGATAATGTAAGCAACGCAAAACATCAAAACGAAAGTAAAAATTATTAAAGACTTTACTATTAAAATCAAAAGAGGCACATTAACTCCTGTAATTTATTTGTAGGGGCAGACCTATCTGTCTGCCCCTACCTGTCAATCTCTCCCAATACTATATCGATACTTGCGATAAACGCGACCATATCGGCAATCATTGCGCCTTTAGACATAAAAGGCAGTATTGCCACATTAAAAAAAGACGGCGTTCTTATTTTCATACGATAAGGTTTTGATGTCCCGTCGCTGTAAATATAAAAACCCAGTTCTCCTTTAGGCACCTCAACACTTGAATAAACCTCGCCTTTTGGAGGAATAATCCCCTCCATAATTAAATAACAATATTGAATAAGCGCTTCCATGCTTGTAGAAAGGTCAGCCTTGTTGGGCCGCGTAATCCGTGAATCCTGGATTTTTATCGCACCTTCCGGCAGTTTTTCCAGTGCCTGGCGGATAATCTTATTACTCTGCCTCATTTCTTCCATCCTGACAAGATACCTGTCATATACATCACCGACCATCCCAATCGGCACTTCAAAATCAATCTGGTCATAAGCCGCGTAAGGCTGTGCTTTCCGGACATCATATTTCACACCTGACCCGCGCAGCGCAGGCCCTGTTAATCCATAATTAACCGCTTGTTCCGCTGTAATTATCCCGATTCCCTTTGTCCGTTTCAGCCAAATCCTATTTTTGGTTAATAGATTCTCATAATCCTGAATCTTATCGGGAAACATCTTTATAAAATCATTAAGCTTGTCAATAAATTCCTGATTTAAATCATTGCGGACACCACCAATTTCCATACAACTAGTGGTTAATCTTGCCCCGCAATAAATCTCAATGAGATCTAAAACCAATTCCCTTTCACGGAAACAATAAAGAAACATACTCATCGCGCCTAAATCCAACGCGTGCGTGGCCAACCACACCAGGTGGCTTGAAATCCGCGCCAATTCTGAAAGTATGACCCTGATAAATTTAGCCCTTGGAGTAACATCAATACCAAGCAGTTTTTCGACTGACTGAACATAAGCCAAATTATTGGCAGGGGCGGAAATATAATCCAGCCTGTCTGTATACGGCTGGAATTGGGTATACATTAATCTTTCGGCGATTTTCTCTATCCCCCGGTGCAGGTACCCGATTTTAGGGTCCACATCGAGAATAGTTTCTCCTTTTAGGCGCAAGGTAAGCCTCAACACTCCATGCGTACTGGGGTGCTGAGGCCCCATTTCAAGAATCATTTCATCCTGTAAAAACATAATACTCCTGCTTTAATACCGTAAATCGTTAAATAAAAAACGTTAATAGTAATTTTTTTTCTCTTCACGCTTAACATTTTACGTTTCACGATTTACGTTTTACAATTCTTCCCCGTTTATTGGAAACTCTTTCCTTAACGGATACCCTTCAAAATCTTCCGGCATTAAAAGCCTTTTCAAATTAGGATGGCCTGAAAACTTTATTCCGAACATATCATAAACCTCCCGTTCGGCCCAATTCGCGGATTCCCATAAACAGGTAAGCGAAGGCACAACTAAATCATCCACACCAACATTCACTTTTACAAAAATCCTTTTGGACTGGGATATCGAATATAAAATATACACTACTTCAAACGGAATATCTCTATCAGGAAAATCAAGTGCCGTTAAATCCACTAAAAAACTAAAATCCAATTCCGGAGTTTCTTTCAAAAACTTACAGATATCAACAATAGATTTTTTATCTACTACCGCTGTCCACTCGCCGCGGAAAGAATAAACATTTTTTACCGCGCCGGGAAAACGCTCTTTTATCTTTTCTATAACTAAATTTTTCTCTTGTTCCATAATTTGTACGGGCGATGTTACCTTGCCCCTGCTTTTCTATTTTTTTGCAATCGTCTCTTTTTCAATTTTTTTCTGAAGTTTGAAAATACCGTAATACAAAGCCTCCGGGCGGGGCGGGCATCCCGGAACATAAACATCCACCGGAATAACTTTTTCCACACCCTGTAATACGCTGTATGTTTTGAAAATACCGCCGCTTATGGCGCAATTACCCATCGCTATTACATATTTGGGCTCCGGCATCTGGTCATAAAGATGTTTCACAATAGGCGCCATTTTTTTTGTAACGGTCCCCGCTACAATCATTACATCCGACTGTCTCGGTGTCGCCCTGAATATTACTCCGAACCTGTCAAAATCATAATGGTCGCCTCCCGCGGCCATCATCTCGATTGCACAGCAGGCCAGCCCGAATGTAGCAGGCCATAAAGAACGGGTGCGCGCCCAGTTAAATAATTTATCCACAGAGGTAATTAAAATATTTTTTTCAAACCTGTTTTCGATTAATCCCATTCTAAGGCACCTTTCTTCCACGCATACCAAAAACCGACCAAAATAATTAAAATAAATATGGCCATTTCTATTAAACCAAATAACCCGAAATCCCTGAAAATTACCGCCCACGGGAACATAAACGCGGTTTCCACATCGAATAATACAAAAATAATTGCTATTAAATAATATTTGATTGAAAAATATCCATGCGCGTCTTCGGAAGGCAATATTCCGCATTCATAAGGGGTGAGTTTCTCCGGCGTGGGCTTGCTCGGGCGTAAAACATATCCCGCGGTAAACATAAGGGCCACAAAACCCAGGGCTATTATCAAGAAAATAAGAACTCCGGTATAATCCATAATTACTCCAAAATATCCCTATTTTATTTTTTTAAATTCTATCACACAAAGGCGGTTAAACACAAAACCATTAATATCGAACAAGCAAAATAATCAGTTAAATGGGCATTTTATATCCCTAAATGGATATATTGAAGAGCCGGCAAGTTTCAATCTTTCAAATAAATGAGGGGCCGGGGAGTTTTGACCATTCATTTATTTTAATGTAGATTTCTTTTAATAATTAGAGGAACTCCAAAAGACAACAATAAAATAAAACTCGAAGGTTCAGGTATTACTGCAGTTTCAGGTATTAAAGCAGTTTTCCCGGAAGTTGAATACATATTTCCTTCATGGTCATCAAAATATGCTAAATAATCGAGGGGTCGGGGAGTTATTTTCAGCTCCCATAACCCTTTATAAGTAAAATACCGATGTTGATTACCAAAAGGAGGTAATCAACATGAAAAAACAAGTTAGCAAGCTCTCCCGTGAATGGATCAAACG
>JBFMCF010000097.1 GCA_040754625.1 bacterium
AATCTATAAGAAAGGTAGTGGATGAATTAAAAGACAAATGGGCAATTACTCTTAAAGATGAAATATCAGGCAATTCCTTAAAATTACTCCTCGATAAAAAACCGCACTAATTGGCAAACTCGGGAAAATTTACTTTTGCGGATACCCAGACCATTCATTGGATTTTAGGTGAAATATGGTCATTTATTGCACATGAAAATTGGGATAAAATCCTGTTCAGCGAGCTGGAATTAAAAGATATCCAAAGTATTTTAAAAATAGCTGATGAAATTACCAAACATAAAAAACCGGGCGGAGTAGGCTTAAACCAAATTCATAAAATACTTGAATCTAAGAAAATAAAATAGAAGTTGTTTCAAATTATTTTTTCATTTTTATTGTAAACAGCGGTTTGGCTGAGTTTTCTGTGTCTTTTTCCTCTTCGGCAGCTTTATCTTGTTTTTCAATTTTATCCTTTTTATTATTTTCCTTAATAGCATAAACTTTTTTCATTTCTTGTTCCAGAAATATTTCATATTTGGCCCTTGCCAGTTTTTCAGAATATTCTATCTGCGAAACTTTTTTAAAAATGCTGTCTTCATACCACATTTTTAATTCAATTTCACTTGCTTCCTGGGCTTTTTTCTTTATTTCCTTTTTTAATTTGTAACTCAGGTTGTCTTTTTTATTTGATAATTTTCTGCCGAATTGTATAAAACGAAAAAACAGTGATAATTTAAAATTTAAATATATAAAAAATACGACTAAATATAATAAAAAGAATTTTAAGCTAAACATTTAGCATCTTAATAAAATAAAATTTTAATAACAGAATTTTTATGAAAATTTAATAAATGATGCAGGTGGTTTTTTAAATATTTTCTTTTTTTTCGATGAAAAACCTAATGAAAATTTCGGTTTTGGCGGAGTCGGAGCCGACAATAATTCTACTATATAAATTACCAGGCCCTCTAAAATAGGAAATTTATAAGACTGATTATTTTCAAATATTTCTACTTCATCGTTATTTTTAAATATAAACGTTTTATCACCAAGAGAATCTTTTGATATTATCACATTCAGGTTTCTTTTTTCCAGCCTTGCGACTTCCAACAGGTTAATTGCAAAAGATAACGTTTCTATTTCATCCGGTCTTGATATTAAATTCCCGGCCCGGACATAAGCCGTCAGTTGTGTCCGGTAACTCCTGTCTTTCTTATATTCTTTTGCTTCCCTAATCAGCCAATTCAAATATAGCTCCCTGCGGTCTTGTGTGGCGTCGTTTATATAAAATATATTGTGTGAGAAGATATCTTCCTGGGCCTCCTCTTTTTTAGTGACCACCTTGTTTTCCTGCGCTTCTTTGATGTTGGAACGGACATATGTTTTTATTAATTCCCTGTATTTAGGGTTCTGCAATTTTTCAGATAATTGCAATAATTTATTGTCATCAATATTTTGTAAATATACCGGTGCTAAATCATGGCCCCTGGCTGCTTCCAGGACCGGTTCTATTTTCTTAAGAAAACCGTTTATAATAAGTATAATTTTACTGACAATCGCTTTTATCTGTTTTTTAATATCATTAGTATACTTATCTTTTATTAAATCTTCAAAATCCGCATTTTTATATTCAATTAAAAAAGTATAGGAGTTTACAAAAAATCTCTCTATTTTTTTATTTCCTTTAATTATCTTTAGTTCATTAATTATTTTTTCAGTGATCCAATATGAATCAATTGAATGGTCTTTTGAAAAAGATTGTATATTTTTAAACGAATAATGGTCATATAAGCCTTCAATGAAAAAATAATTAATCCATAATTCGGTGGGAAATTCTTCTATAGGTTTTAAAACGGGATTCTGGAGGTAAAACAAGCTGAATAAATCAGTTTTAAGATTCAATTCATTTATATCGCCCGAGGGAGACGTATTTACACTATTAAAGATATCTGTTATCTGTGATGTAACGGATACTATAAGCCTGTCCTGTCCCATTTAAATATTCCTCCATATTAAAATATAAGCAAATTATATAATGTTGTTATTTGGATATATTTTTCTTTGTTTTCTCAATAGCTTTTTTCACTTTCTTTAGGCGAAATAAATCTTCCCTGGCCCGTTCTTCCAGTGTCATTTTAATGTAACTTACCTGTAATCTCAGCGCGGGCACGACAATATGTTCAAGGGCGTTCACACGGCGGTTAGTTTTTTGAATTTCCTCGCCGAGACGGCGGAGCCTTGTTTCAATATGGGCGTTATCGATAATAACATCCACAATTTTTTCGAATTTTTCAGCTGTTTCACTGATACGGCTGCTCACCCCCGTAATACTATATCCTCTTGAAAACTGGTCTCTCAGAGGACTTACCCCTTTAGTCACAACAGGCAGCGGCACACCCATTACCTGGGTCCCCGTAATTGTAGCTGTAACATTTGCTTTTGTCGCAAAACTGGCAGACTTTACGGTTATCATTCCATCAACTGCCTGCGCTGTGGCAAGCGCATATTGCCCTTCAGCCAAAGCGCGCTGTAAAAAATTACTCATACGCAGTGCGTGGTCGAGGACTTTCATAAATTCCATCATCAGGGCATCGCGCTTTTGTTTTAAAAGCTCCTTACCCTGGTTCGCCAGGTTTATCTGGGTTTTTTTCTGCAACAGTTCTGTTCTTGTTGGACTGGATTGCTCCATGAATATTTTTACTCCGTTTTCGCCTTAACACGGTATTTTGCAAGGTGTTCTTTTTTAACTTGTTTTAATTCGCCGTCCGGGTAAATCGAAACTAATTCCCAGCCTAAATTTAACGTCTGCTCGATAGCCCTGTCGTCGCCCCCCTGTGATATAAAGAACTTCTCAAAATCATCGGCAAATTTTAAATGCTTGCGGTCTAATTCTGAAAGTGCTTCCTCACCGACAATAGCGACTAACCTTCTTAAATCGCGTCCCTGGGCATAACTCGCATATAACTGGTTCGCGATACCCCTGTGGTCTTCCCTTGTTTTTCCTTCGCCTATTCCCATATTCATTAGACGCGAAAGGCACGGCAAAACATCTATCGGAGGAAACAATCCCCTCCTGAATAATGAACGGCTTAGAACTATTTGCCCTTCTGTTATATAGCCAGTTAAATCCGGAATTGGATGCGTAATATCGTCATCAGGCATTGTTAAAATAACAAGCTGTGTTATTGATCCTTTTCTGCCTTTGATCCTGCCCGCCCTTTCATATATTGTTGAAAGGTCAGTATACATGTACCCGGGATAACCGCGTCTTCCGGGGACCTCTTCTCTTGCAGTCGAAATTTCCCTAAGCGCCTCACAATAGTTTGTCATATCTGTCAAAATTACAAGGACCTGCATGTCCTGCTTAAAAGCAAGATACTCAGCTACCGTTAAAGCACAGCGGGGTGTGACTATTCTTTCAATAGTAGGGTCATCGGCAAGGTTTAGGAAAAATACGACCTTCTGTAGGGCGCCTGTTTGTTCAAAATTTTTCTGAAAAAATGACGCTTCCCTGTTTGTTATTCCCATGGCGCCGAATACAATAGCAAATTCCTCGCCGCTTTTAACTTTCGCCTGTTGTATAATTTGCGCGATTAATTCATTCGCGGGGAGGCCCGAACCTGAAAATATCGGAAGTTTTTGCCCTCTGACCAGGGTGTTTAACCCGTCTATGGCTGATATCCCTGTTTGTATAAAATCCCTCGGTTCGGCCCTCGAATATGGATTTATCGGGGACCCGGATATTTCAAGCATCTCTTCGGGAATTATTTCAGGGCCGCCGTCAATGGGCTTTCCAAATCCGTTTAATACCCTGCCCATCAGGTCCACAGAAACACCTATTTTCGCGACCTCGCCTTTAAATTTAGCAGACGTTTTATCCGCGTCAATACCCTGTGTTCCCTCAAATATCTGCACGCAGGCCATTTCTTCAGAAATCTCCAGCACCTGCCCGTTTCTCATTTTCCCATCAGGCAGGGTAACCTCAACCATTTCACCGTAAGAAATCCCTTTTATTCCCTTTAAAAATATTAAAGGCCCTGTCACATAATTAATTGTCCGATATTCGCTTGTAACTAGTTTTATTTTATTTGACATTTTTTATAATACCTCCAATGCAACAATATCTGTGGTTATTTTTTCGGCAAAATGATTCAGCACTTCTTCTGCTTTGTCCAAAGGTATCTCCTTCATTCTCGCGATTTCATTTTTTATCGGCAATGAAAATATTTGCTGCAGGGTCACGCCTCGTTCAATCGCTTCAGAAGTCGCGTTATAAAAATTAATAATTACTTTCAGCATTAAATATTGTTTTCTTGGCGAGCAATATGCGTCTATTTCATGGAAAGCAAATTGCTGAAGGAAATCTTCCCTTAATATTTTTGTGGTCTCCAATATTATCTTTTCTGTTTCAGGCAGGGCGTCAGGCCCTACTAGCTGCACAATTTCCTGGAGCTCCACTTCTTTTTGCAGGAGGAACATTGCTTTATCTCTTAATTCTTTCCAGTCAGCGGACACATTTGTTAAATACCAATTCTGCACCTGGTCCACATACAATGTGTAACTTTTAATCCAATTGATGGCGGGGAAATGCCTTCTATGTGCAAGATTCGCGTCTAATGCCCAGAATGCCCCGGAAATCCGGAGGGAATTCTGTGTCATTGGTTCAGAAAAATCTCCGCCGGGAGGTGAGACGGCCCCGACTACCGTAATCGAACCCGAACGTTCACTTTTGCTTGAAAGGCATATGACCCTCCCGCTTCTCTCATAAAAATTGGCAAGACGCGTGGCAAGATAAGCGGGGTAGCCTTCTTCCCCCGGCATTTCCTCAAGACGGCCTGACACTTCACGCAGGGCCTCACCCCAGCGGGATGTTGAGTCCGCCATCATCGCCACATCATACCCCATGTCCCTGAAATATTCAGCCAGGGTTATTCCTGTATAAATAGACGCTTCACGGGCGGCAACAGGCATATTAGAAGTATTAGCAACAAGAATCGTTCTCTGCATTAAAGGAACACCTGTTTTAGGATCAACCAGCTGCGGAAATTCAACCAATACTTCGGTCATTTCATTCCCGCGTTCACCGCACCCTACATAAACAATAATATCGGCGTCCGCCCATTTAGCCAATGACTGCTGTGTCACTGTCTTGCCGCTTCCAAACGGCCCGGGAATAATCGCGTTCCCGCCTTTAGCTATGGGGAAAAAAGTATCAAAAATCCTCATCCCTGTTAAAAATGGAAAATCCGGGTCCAATTTCTTTTTATACGGCCTCGCGTTGCGCACAGGCCATTCCTGTTTCATTTTTATTTCAAAATTATTATCCA
This sequence comes from bacterium, assembly GCA_040754625.1. Classification (NCBI taxonomy): domain Bacteria; species bacterium. The sequence goes on from JBFMCF010000097.1 coordinate 5,310, forward strand.
GTACAGCAATTGTATCATTTATCGTATATTCGCCTTTTTTAACTATTTTTACAACCTTGTGCAGTTTTTCCAATGCGGGCGGGACCATTATACGGTGTTCAAAAGTCCCGTTTTCCATAACAATTCCAACCAAATCCCCGCTGCCAATTTCATCGCCTACATTAACTTTGGGTTCAAAAACCCATTTTTTATTTATATCCAGGGCGGTAACACTTACGCCTCTTGAAATAAATTCTCCATAACTTTTTGCGATCTCAGGCAGCGGGCGCTGGATCCCGTCATATATGGATGTTAAAAGACCCGGCCCCAATTCAATCTTTAACGGTTGTTCGGTACTTATAACTGATTCTCCGATAATCAAGCCCGAAGTGTCTTCATATACCTGTATTGTCGCCTTGTCACCTTCCAGGCGGATGATTTCACCAATCAAATTCATTTCACCTACTTTTACGACATCATACATCCTTGCCCCTGTCATTTCTTTCGCGATAACAACAGGCCCTGATATTTTTGATATTTTTCCTTTCAGCATATTTTCCCTTTAATCCTTTAATAAATTGTTATGTTTTTCTTAATGAAATATCAAATCCAACTGCTTTACGGATCAAACGCGCTAAATAGCTTCGCCGTGCGTCACCGACAGCCTCGATCTTCTCTTTTACAGGCAAAGCGACAACAATTGGTTTATAGGCGCGGTCAATTTTCTCCTGTGTACGCTGATCTATCGCAGATATAAAGCTTTCATTTAAACCAATAATACCTATTGTATCGTCATTCAGAAGGGTAATAAGAATACGTTTTGCTTCTTCGCTGTTTGAAGCTTCATATGACTCAATACCGGCCAATCTAAATCCATATACCGTGTCTTTATCGGAAATCACGACAACTTTGTACAAAATTACTCCTTAAATATTATACTAAAACCAATTTATCCCTGATTTTTGTTTCGGGCATGCCGATCTTCTTACAGCGCATAATTATTCGCAGGTTTACAACTTCATTGTATTTTCTCCAGATATACCCGATTGGAATACCCACAGATAAAGAATTTTTGTTGTAAATGCTTATGCCTTTTTTTATCAGCATTTCTTCTATTTTTCTCTCAAGAATTGACATTGAATTATATTCTAAATAACGCTGTAAAACACTCTTTAAAATCACGCCAAAAGATGTAGATTCAAGCTCTTTCAAAACCTTCTCCACATCCATAATCAGACATAACTTAACAAATTTTTTTTCACTTATTTCCCTGCCGCCATGGACAAAATATTCCCTAATGCTTTTTACCACCTCAGTTTTATCAAACACTTTTATTTTTTCAAAACCCTCACCGTATATGGTTTTCGGGTCTAAAGCTTTTCTTCTGAAATCCAAACCATTATCAGATTCTTTAAGCCTCTTGCCGATTAAATCAACGGTATTTTTAAAAATCCTGCTTAAAATGGTAGTCTCTGATTTCGTGGGGAAAATTATTCCTCCCGCCTTTTGTTCCTTGGTCAGCCTGCTCCAAAATGTATCTTCCTCTTTTGGAATTACATAATCAGATTTGTTTATTTTTGTTTCACCGGACCTTTTCTGCATTAAATCCTCGAGATCCATTAATTGCAATCTTAATATTGTAATCGTATTGATTGCATCGACTTCATAAGTAATCAAATCTTCCAATATTTTGCAATCATAGCTTCTGTTTTTTACTATATCAAGAACATATTGATAATACATTTTATAAAGAGACAGTTCAAGAACAGACGGATTATTCTGTTCAATATATTCCTTGTATTTTTTTATCAAAGCTTTACCGTAAGGCGACCCCCATGTAGCTAAAAGGTCTATTATTTCTTTTACCGTATTTTGCTGGTTTAATTGGTCTAAAAATGGCGTGTCTAATTCTCCGGCGGGAATAAGGCTTTCAGAAATCTGTTCTTCTGTCGCTTTGATATGCTTGCCTCTAATCAAGGTAATTATATTATGAAGGTCCCATCTTCCAAGCAAAAGTAAAATTAGATCATGAGGCTCTCCAGCAGTAAAATTTAATATTCTCCTGAAATTGCGAGATAAATTCCTCTTGAGAGCCTCATCGACTCCCGACATTCCAGATTTTGAAATAACACATTCATCTATTTCCGTTCTGTATGGTGATTTTTCAAGAAGATTTACAAGGCTCATGAATTCCTTGGTATGCAGCAATTCTTCATAAAAATCACGGTTAAGCAGAACGCTTTTCATCGCTCTCACGCGCGCGTTTATATATCCGTAGTTGTCAATATGCGCAAGAGATCTAGGCTTCACTGAAAAGTACCTCGTTGAGCTGTGTTTTCAAAAACTCTTTCGATTTGAATAAACGCGATTCAAGATTGTTCGAAACACGTATTCGATCATTATCAACATTTAAAGACAAGCCGCCTAAATAATTTTTCCCTGCCGCAACCGGATAACTTAAATTGAGTTCTTTTAGAATACCAGATATCAATTCTTTATCTTTTTGATTTACTTCCACAACTATTCTGTCTCCCTTAATCGCATCTAAAGATTCAACCAATAAATTTTTTAATATTTTTTTATAAATTTCTTGATTGTTATGAATATCTTTCAGATGTTTCTCCAAATCAGAATAAATTTTAGAAATAAATTCTTCCTTGGTTCTTGTAACCGCCTTCTTGCGGTTCAGGTCTGTTTCAATTTGAATTCTGGCCGCGTCGCCTTTCAGCTTTAAATCCATCTTTTCAATATGAAACATCTTTAAATTATTGGCTTCTTCTTCCGCTTCTTTAATGATTTGCTCGGCGTCTTTTTGCGCTTTATTAATCAGATCGTCGCGCAAACGCTTAGCTTCCTCTTCAAGTGTTTCAAACACCTTCTCAAGTGACATATTTTACTCTCCTATTGCATAGTCTATTTTACAAAGAATAGAATCATCGCGCCGACAACAAAACCTAAAACGACCATTGTTTCCGGTATAGCCACCAAAATAAATACCGTACCAGATAATTCAGGTTTTTCCGCCATGGCTCCGCAGCCAGCCTGGCCGATTTTGCCCTGTGTCATTGCTGTCGCGATAGCTGTTAACGCAACCGATAACATCGCCGCAAACGCCACACCTACTTTAAGGACTACGTCCGACATCGCGTACGTACCGACCGCTGCTGCCTGAGTAGCGGCTTCTGCAACTGCTTGTACTGGTTCTGACATAATTATTCACCTCCAATCTTTTTAAAGGGTTTGTATTCCGTATCTGCTGGTTCATAGAATTTCGAAAAACATTCAACCAGGTGTAAACGCAAAGTGTGTATTGACGGGCTGAATGAGCTTACGATTATGTTGATTGAGTGGAGCAAAATGGCAAGCACCACACCGACAATTTTCATCCCAATGCCGCCCATCCCGCCGATTTGGATCCCCAGCTGATTGGCAACAACGCCGAGGATCACCCCGGCAAGACCGATTGCCATAATACGGGCGTATGAAAAAGTGTTGCTGAAAGTGCCAAGGATCTCTACGATTCCTTTTATCCCGCCGCCCTTCGCGGCAAGAACGACCCCTACAGCTATCATTATCCCGCCTATTGTTTTGAGTATCTCGATTCCGTTCAATATCCCCGCGATTAAAATCACCGGTCCAAGGATAATAGTGGTGAATATCCCGGCTTTTTCATAAGTATGTTCTTTATTATGTTCCCTTATGCCGTTGATCATGCCGAATATCAAACCGAAACCGATGTGTATGACACCCATGATAATCGCCAATACCAGGAGCTGGCTCATAAACACCATCCTGTTTAAAGGAAAAGGTACCCCAAAAACGTTATAGGTCGGTAAATGTATTTTAAGGTGCTCAAGCACCAGCTCGAGCCCGTTGCCAAACGCTTCGAGGTACATGATACCCCAGATTATTGCACCGATGGAGGATATTCTCAACACCTTGGAAAACACCATAAAAACATCGTCGCCTTTGGATGCTTTTTTAAGCAGATAAGCAATATACAGCATAATTAAACCGTAGCCGATGTCTCCCACCATCATTCCAAAAATAATAGGGAAAAATATAGCCATAAAAACTGTCGGATCTATCCCCCCGTATTTTGGTTTTTTCACAAAAGAATAAAAGAATTCAAAAGGTTTCGCCCATGCAGGGTTAACAAGCGCGACTGGAGCGTTCTCCAGGTCATGATGCGAATTATCAAGCTTTAATATCGCGACTTTCCCAAAGAATTCATTAATTAAATCATTTTTACATTTCTCAAATTCTTTTTCAGGTATCCATCCGGTAATAATAAAAGTATGCCCTGTGCTTCCAAATTGCGGAATGACTTTTATTTCTTCATCTTTGTCCCTTAAAACATTCCTGACGGCAATTACGCGATGGTGCCAGGTAGCGGATATATTTTCCAGTTCATTATTGATTCCCTTCAATTCCTCGGGTATTTGTTTTCTTCTTTCATTAATTTTGACAAGCGCGTTTTCAAAAGAATCTTTAGCGACTTCTTCGGGTAGTTTTATTTCATTGACTTTTTCCATTGAAAAGAAATCGTGGACGGATTTTGAATAAATTTTGTTGTAGATTATGATAATACCTATATTTTTATTATCAACAGGGGCGGAAACCAGATGGCATTGTTTTTTACATATAATTTCAAGCTCTTCTTTCAGGCCGTCAATAGCGGCCTTGTTTTCTATATCAAGGAGAAGCGCTATTGATTCGAAACCTTCGGTAGTGCAAATTTGTTTTGCCAGCGGCTGAATTTTTTCCAATATCGGCTCGTATTTCGAATAAACCGACATCTTGGCTTCCAGGTCGTTCTTTTTCTCATAAAGCTCCGTGGCTTTTATTTTTACGCCGTCAAATATTATATCAACCTCTTTTAACAAATCGTCAAAGGATTTGTTCCACAATTCTTTATAATGGGCCCTGGTTTTTTCTCTATCTATTTTTGTGTCTTTTAAGGTTATTATTATGCCGTTTACTTTTGTCAAAGCCGATTCAATTCTTTTCTTTTTTTCAGCTAAAATCGGTTCAACAACCATTGGGGTCATATAGGATTCTTCTTCATGTGTTTCATTTATTTCACGCGTAATATTTTCAACATGAAGGGTACCTACCTGATGCATATAACTTACAACATCGAGAAAAATAGTTTTTGGACCTACGACCTGCACCTTCGCCATTTTTAAATGCATAATAAGCCCCCTTTTTTATTTATTATTAAATTAAACGTTCGGGATAATCTCTTTAAGCAAAAATTCATACGCCTTCTTATAATTTTTCTCTGCGATATTTTTAGCTTTTACTGTCTCATTATTATCAAATTTATTTTTATCTTTCAGGAGTAAAGAAAACTTTTGCTTATAATATGTTTCTGCCTCTTTTAATGCTTCATCCTTGGCGTTGCTTTTAATTTCATTGGATTTCTTTCGCGCGTCGGCGATAATCATTTCGGCTTGTTTTTTTGCTTCAAGGTATTTCCCGCTGAATTCCAATTCTTTTTCTTTAATTTTTTTCAGCGGACTTTCTGATTTGTGGGGTGGATTTTTATCATGACCGTTATTTTTAGACATTAATCATCTCCTCAATTTTCCCAATTAATTATAAAATAAAGTTAAATAGTATATCACTATAAAAAATAACTGTCAAGCTAAATTTAATCTTTATCTTTAATTTTTTCGATTTTTTGAATTATTTTATATTGTTTATTACCTATAAAAAACAGGTAAAAACTAATAAAAATCCAGATTAAACTATATGCCGCAAAAAGATATTCAAAATTTTGCATTTACCGCGCTCCTATTTTTTATTTTCCAATTCATCTTTGATTAAATCTATACTTACATTAAGTATTATAACTGATAAATAAAGAAAAGTAAATCCAATAATTGAAATAATCAATGTTTTCAGCATAACGGGGTCAAGCCCCCCCTTTTTACTCGCTATGACCGCCTGGGGGTGTATTGTTCTCCACCAGCGTATCGACATATATACTATCGGCACATCTATAAATCCTATAATCCCGAAAACCGCTGAAGCTTTCGCCCCTTTCACCTCATTTTCAGTAAAAGGCCTTATAAAAATATAAGCCATATATATCATCCATAACACCAGGGTCGTAGTCAGCCTCGCGTCCCACGACCACCACGCGTTCCAAATCGGACGGGCCCAGATAGGCCCTGTTATTAATACGATAGTACAGAATATTATTCCTATCTCCGCGGATGAATGGGCGACAATATCCCATATTTTTTCTTTTTTCCATAAAAATATAATGCTTGAAATAAAAACGATAAAAAAGGAAAAAAAGGAAAGCCACGCGGAAGCGACATGGAAATAGAATATTTTTTGTATAATGCCCATTGTTTCCTCGACAGGCGATAAAATAAAAATATAATAAAGGGAAGCCTCAATCGTGACAAATGTAACCCCCAGAAGAAACAAATACAACCTGTAAAAATATTTATTCAGCATAATTATTCCTCAATCAAATATTCAAAGGTAAGATAAGATACTACTATAAATATTATATCAAAAGCAATAACTAATTTTATCCATGAAGTTATCTCTTCAAGTGTTTTACCTTCTAAAATACCGGACGTTGTTTTTACTGAAGCTAAAATCACAGGAACCATAATCGGGAACAATAAAATAGGAAGCATGATTTCTCTTGTTCTTGTGTTTACCGCCATCGCGCTTAACGCCGTGCCCAGTCCTGAAATTCCCGCGATACTCAGAAAAAAGATTAATATTAACTTAGGAAGAAATAAAAAAATATTTATATTATAAAAAACCGTAAATACAGGGAGGCTTAATCCGACCACTATGAAAATAAACACCATATTGCCTATCATCTTCGCGAGATAAATCGCGCCCCTGTCAATGGGGCTCAGCATAAGCCCTGAAATACAATTATTTTCTCTTTCAGGAAGAAAGGTCCGGTTTAATCCTAAAATACTTGAAAAAATATACGCGACCCAGAGTATCCCGGGAGATATTTCATTAATATAGGACGCTCCCGGTTCAAAAGTGAAATTAAAAATCACAAACACCAGAATGGTGAAGATAATTATCGAACTTACTGTTTCTTTCGACCTGAATTCGCTGATTACATCTTTATATACTATCGCCCAGATTACATTGAAATAATTTTTCATTTTTTATTTATGCATTGCAAATAAAGGTTAAATATATTTTCTTTTCTTATATTGTTTTTATCTTCCAGCAATTTTATCTGTCCATTGACAAGGATAGCAATTTTTGTCGCTGTTGTCCATCCTTTTTCAAGATCATGTGTCGTGACAATCACGGTCTTTTTTTCCGTGTGAAAGTTTTGGAGGATATTTGTCAGCAAATCTGACGCCTGCGGGTCCAGGCCGGTATAAGGCTCATCCAGGAATATTATCCTGGGGTCATGCAATATGGATCTTGCTATCGCGAGCCTCTGGCTCATCCCTCGTGAAAATGTGCGCACTAACGTATCCCTGTGGACCGCCAGGTTAAATTTTTCCAAAAGACAGCTTACTCTTTCTCCCAGATTATCAATACAATACAATTTCCCGTAAAAAACAAGGTTTTCCTCGGCGGTCAGGTTCCCGTATAAAAAAGAATCGTGAGAAATAATACCTATATTTTTGCGTATCGACGGTTTATCGTCATTTATTGATATTCCGCATATTTTCACATCACCGCAGGATGGATGCAGAAGAGTCGACATAATTTTAAGGAGGGTCGATTTGCCGGCGCCGTTTGGGCCGAAAAGGGTGAGAGATTCTCCGTCACATAAATTCAAATTTACACTGTCAAGGGCAACTTTTTTACCAAAATATTTTGATACATTTTTGACTTCAATTACACTGTCCATTATTCGTTAATATTGTGGTGCCGGGTTTTAAACTTGTTTTTATCTGGTCTATTTTCTGGTAAATTAAAATAACTTTTGTTTTATATTCTTCTTTTAATTTCGCGAAATCATTATCTGAAATTTTACCTGTTTTATATTCAAATTCTAAATCCTTCAATAAATTAAAAATCACCATTTTATGTTCCTGTAACTCTTTTATTTTCTCATCTTCCGGCGCTTCCCGCAAAAATTCATTTTTTGAAGGACCAAAGAAAATCGGCGAAAGGACATATAATATGCTGATTAGTAAAAGTACTGATAAGATTACTATAACCATTTATTCCCCTCTTTTAAAATTTTCATATTCCTCATTAAATTTTTTTTCATAACCGGACAGCCCTTCCGAAGTTACTTTTTCCTTTTCCAATTGTGAATTTATTTCACCCCGTTTAATCCACTTTTCTATATATATGTATATTATGACAAATACCAGAAGTAACCCGAATATCGGCACTAAATAAGAGGTCCTGCCAAACCCCCTGCCGGTGGCGTTAACCAATGAACTTAAGCCGTATTGACTTACAAAGGCGTCCAGGATTTCATCTTTTGTCTTGCCCTCACCAACCAGTCTCTGCAATAGAGAAAGCATTTCTTCATGCTTTGGACAGCCGTGCTGGTGTTCCAAACTTTCCTGGTCATCAGGGCATTTAATCTCTGGAAGCATTTCATCAACTGTAACCGCGGACACCTTATTTTGTGAAGAATAGACTGCGAAAAATAATAGAATCAAGAACACCCGTTTTATGTTCACTTTATCTCCTGGTTATTTTCTATGTTAAAATTAACGGCGCTATTTACAGCCGGGTTTATCTTTTTGCCGTTTGGCCAGAAAGCTATCACAGTTCCTATAAAAATTACTATCCCCCCTAACCACATCCATATAACTAACGGATTTACCAACACTTTAAAACTGGCCACTCCTGAATTAAGATTATACCCGCCGAGAATTACATACAAATCCTCAAGCAGTGTTGACGCGATTGATACCTCTGTGGACGGCTGTTCGCTGTTCGGGAAGAAATTCTTTTCCGGGCGCAGCCTGTATAATGGCTTATTATTTTTATAAACTTTTAACTGCGCGTAAACTATTTCTTTTGTATTAGAGGGCAAATATTTTATATCTTCATATAATAACTTATACCTGCCTATTTCAAAAGTTTCGCCCGGTTTTATTCCCTTGGTGTCTTTCTCCAGGGAATAAGCCCCTATACCTGTCATTCCTACATACATCATGACTATACCAATGTGAACGATGTAACCCCCGTATCTCCTTTTATTTTTCCATATAAGCGTAAAAAATGAAATAAAATAGTTCCTGCCGGTATTTTCTTTTCTCACAACTGTGCCCCTGAACAATTCCATGAAAATAGCCATTATCACAAAAACTATAAAGGCGGCAGGTATTAAAGCGATTATTTTCCGGACACCCATGGCGTAAAAAATTACTGTTAATACGCCTGAAACAATTATTGGAAAAATAAAATTCTTTTTAAAATTCTGTAATGAAGTTTTTCCCCATGAAATCAAGGGGCAAATTGCCATCAAAATTAAAAGAATTATCCCGAGCGGGACATTTACCTTGTTAAAATATGATATGCCGAGTGTTAATTTGCTTCCCGTGATTAATTCAGAAAAAACAGGGAACATCGTCCCCCAGAATGTTACAAAGAAAATACCTACCAGGACAAAATTATTAAAAAGAAACATGCTCTCCTTGGATATCATTGATTCCATTTCATTTTGGTTTTTCAGATAATTTTTACGGATTATCAGTAAAAGAAACGGCCCCAGGAGGCATAAAACTATGAAGCTTATAAAATACGGGCCGACGCCTGTTTCTCCAAAAGCGTGCACTGAGGACAACACTCCGCTGCGGGTAAGAAATGTCCCAAATATGCATAGCGTAAATGTTAAAATTATTAAAGCCATGTTCCATATTTTCAACATCTCTTTCTTTTCCTGTATCATCGCGGAATGCAAAAAAGCGGTCCCGACAAGCCACGGCATAAGCGAGGCGTTTTCAATCGGGTCCCATGCCCAATATCCCCCCCACCCTAATTCAACATACGCCCACTGTGCTCCCAGAAGGATTCCAAGACTCAGAAAGAACCATGAAAAAAGGGACCATCTCCTGATACTTTTTATCCATTCATTGTCTAATTTTTTACTTATAAGAGCGGCAATCGCGAAAGCGAATGGGATTGTATAGCCAACATAGCCTATGAAAAGTGTCGGGGGATGCCATATCATCCCGGGGTTTTGCAAAAGCGGGTTTAAGCCATATCCGTCCGGGGGAACAAAACTTTTTCCTGTTACCGAATCAAATGTCTTTGAAAACGGGTCGGCGACCCTGATTAGCACAAAAAGGAAAAAAAACTGGACAAAAGACACAATGGAAATAACATAAGGAAAAAATTCTATGTCTTTTTTCCTGTTTGACAAAATCAACACAGCATTGAACAGGGACAATGTCCACCCCCAGAAAAGAAGCGAACCTTTCTGCCCCGCCCAGAAGGCTGAAATAGTGTAAGTGAGTGAAAGAGACCTGTTTGAATGCTGATAGATATATTCTATGCTGAAATCCCTTTTGATAAAAGAATAAAGCAATAAAAGAGAACTCAAAGTGACAAAAACAGAACTGACAATTAAACTGTTTTTTGAACTTTTCACCAGGGGATAAGATTTAAAATTTATACCGAATATTACTATGACAAAAGTATACAGGGAAAAAATTGCGGAAATGATCAGCGAGTAATAACCCAATGTTGGTATCATAAATTTGTTTTCTTTCTTTTTTTAATTTTTCTTGGCTTCATATTTAGACGGACACTTGGCCAGCAGGGTCTTGGCATGAAATATTTTATCACCTGAGAATTTCCCTTCAACAATAGCCGTTACACCCTCTTTAAACGTGTCAGGCAGCGTTCCATGATATTCTATTAACAGCTTCTCCCGGGTTTTTTCATCCTCCATTTCAAATTTCAAATCCAGATTGTCCTCGTTCCAATTTATAGAATTCTCTGCCACTTTGCCGCCGATACGGATTCCTTTGTCTCCCGGCGATTGGCCTTTTGATAAAACCTCGCTTACCGTGTAATAATAGACCATAGTATCTCTCATGCCCGCGTATATCAAATATCCAATCGCGATAATGATTATAAGAGAACCAATTATGACTTTTTTTTGTTTAGCTGTTAAATTCATATAATAATATAGAAAATATATTCTATTATATTCAGGAAACCATGTCAATAATTTATTATAAATTAATTTCTGTTAGCGTGACATTAGAATTTTATTAAAATATTCTAATCTCCGGCTTTTCAATCCTTGTTGCTTAAACAGAAAGTTTATCATGGATTACCTGAAAAAGCAATTGAATTGTGCGGGGGCTGGTCTATAACGCAAAAAGTATGGTTAATTCATTTTATGCTTTTTTTTGTTTGTCGATGAAATTATGAAGAGCTAGAGGACAGGGGATAAGTCAACTTAGGAAACAACGTCCCTATCTTTCCGTCCTATCTTTCCTCCGGCAAATATCAGGGGGAGACCGCAAGCAATAAAATTATTTTTTTGCTATAGGAATAAGTATTTTTACTTGACCTACTTTCTTATAGGCGTCCCATAAGTGTTTGTAAAATTTCTCTAATCATAGCAAGAAAACCGTCCGATAAAGCAGTTCATGAGCAATATACATCAAACTAAAATCCTTGTCGTGGATGATGACCCCGATATAAGAGAAGCTATCAAGCTTACGCTGGATTCTATCGCTTATAACGTCATTGAAGCGGAAAACGGCACCAGGGCAATGGAATTGGTGATTGCTGAAGAACCTGACCTTGTTATTCTGGACCTGATGATGCCCGGTATAAGCGGCTTGGAAGTCTGTAAAAAATTAAAAGAAAGCGCCCTGACATCACATTTACCAATATTAATGCTCACGGCTAAAAACCAGGTGGATGATAAAATAAAAGGGCTGGCTATCGGTGCAGATGAATATCTGGCAAAACCGTTTGAACCGCTTGAATTGGAGGCGAGGGTCAAAGCACTTATCCGGCAGGTAAGAAGAGATTTATATGCGAACCCGATGACCAAACTGCCGGGAAACGTTGCTATTGAAAGAGAACTCCAGACTTTAATCGAAGTTAAAAAACAATTCGCGTTTGCTTACGTGGACATAGATAATTTTAAAGCTTATAATGACACTTACGGGTATGCTTCCGGAGATTCTATAATCAAACTCACGGCAAGGGCCATCATTGACAATGTTAAAAATTTCGGGAATCCCGATGATTTTGTCGGGCATATCGGCGGAGACGATTTTGTTTTCATCACAACACCTGACAAGATAGAAAATATCTGCCAGAAACTGATCCGGACATTTGATGAGTTAGCCCCTTTACAATATAACAGCGAAGACAGGAAAAACGGCTTTATCATTACAAAAGACCGCCAGGGTAATATAAGAAAATTCCCGCTTATAACAATTTCCATTGCAATTATTACAAATGAAAATCTTGATATTACCCATCATGTTCAGGTAAGTGAACGCGCCGCGGAATTAAAAAATCATTTAAAGACCCTCCAGGGGAGTAATTATCTTAAAGAACGGCGGCAAATTAAAGTTTAAATTTAAAGGAAGTGCGGGATGAAACTTAATATTGTCCAGAAATTAACAGTCGGGTTCCTGGCTGTAGTATTTATTACAAGCATCGTCGGAAGTATTGCTTACTACAGCCTTTCAATTGTTAATAACCAACTGGCAAATAATTTAAAAGAAGAAAAGCTTTTATTAAAAGAAAACAGAGACCTAACCCCCGATATCCAGCATAAAATTATTTTACAATCGGAATACGCGATGAAAACCGCTGATAACGCAAAAACCATTTTATTCTGGTTTATCATTTTGAGCCTTATAATAAGTATTATTATTTCGTTTTACCTGGCAAATAAACTTACTGACCCAATTATAATTTTGACCAAAAAAGCGTTTGAAATAGGCAAAGGAGAATACGGGAAAGAAATACATATTGAATCAAAAGACGAAATCGGTGAATTGGCCAATACCTTCAACATTATGTCAAAACTTGTAAAACTAAGAGAAAATGAACTTCATTCTGCAAATCAAACTCTTCAAAAACAAAATAAAGAACTGGAAATATTAAGTAATGCCAAAAGCGAATTTGTCTCCATGGTTTCACATGAATTACGTACACCCCTGACAGCTATCAAAGCACATATTTCGCTTTTAAAAAGCGGCAAAATGGGCGAATTAAACAACACCCAGATTCACAGCCTGGATGTCGCGGACAAAAAAACCGACTTTTTAAATAATCTTATCGGTGATCTTCTTGATTTGGCAAGGATTGAATCCAAAAAATACGGGTTAAAACCGCAAAATACTGATTTATACGAACTTGTTAATGTCACACACGCGACATTAGAACCTCTTCTGCAAAAGAAAAATATGAAATTCAATATTAAGCTAAACCCTGACATCCCGGCTTTATATTTGGACCAGGATAAAATTATTCAGGTACTGACAAACTTAATCGGGAATTCCATTAAATATACGCCCGCGGACGGAGAAATTACCCTTTCCGCGAGAAAAATCAGCCCGCAATTCGTAGAGATCTCCGTTAGTGATAACGGTATCGGTATATCTAACGATGATATCGGCAGGGTATTCGACCAGTTTTACAGGGTAAACACAAGCAAAGAATACCAGGGAACAGGCCTTGGACTATCAATTGTGAAAAAAATTATAGAGCTTCACGGATGTTCCATATGGGTCGAAAGCGAGCTGGGTAAAGGCAGTAAATTTTATTTCACACTGCCCATAAGCCAGACAGTGCCTCCTGTTGAAGAAAAACCTGAAACCCTGGTACTGCAGCTACCCAAAAAAGGAAAAACTGAAAAAATACCTTTAAAAACCGGTGATAGAAGAACAATAATGGTTGTTGATGACGATCAGGAATTAAGGGACATTACTAAAAGTATACTTGAATTCGAAAAAAAATGGGAGATTATTACCGCGAATAACGGACAAGAAGCGGTGGAAAAAGCAGTCAAAGAACAAATCGACCTTATACTTCTGGATTTACGCATGCCTAAATTAGACGGATTCGGGGTCATCCAAACCTTAAAAAACAATCCGAAAACCAAAGACATTTCTATTATAATCCTTTCCGCGTCAGGCCAAAAACAGGAAAGAGAGAAAGGATTCAATATGGGAATCGAAGATTATATCGCAAAGCCGTACCAGCCTGATTTTTTAATCAATAAAGTCAAGGAATTTTTAAATTGAAATTATTTCTATCCATGATATAATTTATCAATTATGAATAATATCTCTCAAATTGAACAACATTACCGTTTTTCAAGCCAGGACCGCGAGAACCTGCAGCGCCTCCGGCCAATTATGGAGCAGCACAAAAATCAGCTTATTGACCGTTTCTACAATACCCTGCTTCAATCTGAAGAATTATCCAAATTCTTGCCAAATGAAGAATTGATTGCAAGGCATAAAAAATCTCTCAGTACATGGTTCATGGATTTATTTAACGGCGACTATGACACCCACTATTTGCAAAACATCCAGCGGATAGGATATGTGCATGTAAAAATAGGCCTTGACGCGCATTTTATGAACTCTTCAATGTATCTTATCAGGGAATTTTGCATTGAAATAATTGATAAGCACATTAAAAAATCTGAAGAGCATTTGGAATTAATCAAATCAATGGAAAAAATATTGGATATAAATTTAGAAATCATGTTTTCTTCCTATCGCCGCGAAGAACTTAATAAAGTTTTTTTGTCCTACCGGTTAGAACACAGCCTTATACGATTGGCTGAACGTTTCAGCTATGGGTTGAACCTCACCCTCATACTTGCCCTAATGGGTCTTTCAATAGGAATAATGGGTCTTTTGTCCATAGATATCTGGAAATTAGTTTTTGGGAAAATGGAACACGGGATAATTAATGTATTAGGCACACTACTTATGTTATGGGTTATGATCGAACTCATGGATACCGAAATTGAACACTTAAAAAAGGGAAAGTTTTCAATTACAATATTTGTGGAAGTGGCCCTCGTGGCTTTTATCCGTGACGCACTTGTGGCATCGCTTGAACACGGGGATATTTTAAAACAGGTATTTTTAGTGTCTACCATACTCGCCCTGGGATTAGTATACTGGCTTATTTCCAAAGCTGACGAAAAAAAGTAATTTATGTCAGCAAAACTTCCTGCCCTTCAAGTACCGCCAGCTCCTTAAAAAGTCACAAATATTACACAAGGGAATTTTATTTCTTTGTCTCCCGATCGCAGTATTTCTTATATTTTCTATCTTCCCGCCCTGCCAGACTTCTTTAATGCTGTTTTCGTTCAAATCGCCCAAAATGACCTTCCCCAGCATGTCCTTACAACATAGATGGACCTTGCCGTCATAATTGACCTGTAATGTCGTGAATAAGCGGATACACGGAACATTCAGTTTTTCCTTGATAAACCTGTGCGGTGGTTTTTTGTGTAATCCGATTTTATCAAATAATTTATTTTTATCAATTGAGCCTGCCCAGTTTTGCATCGCAGTTCCCTGCAT
The DNA here is from genome assembly GCA_040754625.1 of bacterium. Classification (NCBI taxonomy): domain Bacteria; species bacterium. The sequence continues at coordinate 20,801 of JBFMCF010000097.1, forward strand.
AAACCTTAAATGAATATTTCTGGTTTTATTTTTCAACAGGTGAAAATTTTTAGATTTATTTATCTCCTTCCGGGACATCAGCGTTTTTACCTGTACTTCGAATAAATTATGGTTTTTAAGTTTAGCTAAATCAATAAAATCAAGGACATTATTAAACACCACATTGAAATCTTTCCCCTTCACCTTAAAATATAAGTCCGGTTCAACCTCGTCCAAGCTGATTGTAATCGCGGCTTTATTTTCAATAAGCTTTGCCGCAATTTCTTTATTCAACGCATAGCCATTAGTAAACAAGGAAATCGGCAATGTGCTGTTTATTTTCCGGATATAGTCTATCCTGTCAGTAAAATTTTTGTCAACAAAAGGTTCCCCGAATTCCCCGAACAATATCCGCTTATTGAACTGCCTGTAGTCATAAATAAATTCATTCACGATTTTTTCATAGAGTTCCCTGCCCATTACCCCTTTGCTCTTTATATGTTTATTAGGGCACCAGATACATTTCAGATTGCAGAGATTCGTGGTTGTCAGCGCTAATTCCTGCGGAAACCTGCTGAATATTTTGGCCAGCGGCAGTATTTTTGAATCAAATATTCTGTTTTCAAATATATATTGACGTAAAGACCAGATACAATAATCTATCGCCTCACTTGGAATAATCATATATTAATCATTTCCCCCACTGTTTTTTCCACTTCATCAACCTCAATCAATTTCATACAGCTCATATCCTTGCAATCATCGACTTTGCCGCATCCCGCGCAAGAAACATTTTTATAAATCGCTTTATGTGATTCAGATACGGGGTTCCAGACAGGGGCCTCACTGGGTTCACATAAACCAATGGTAGGCGTCCCGACAGCCTGCGCGATATGTTTACTTCCGTTAAAATTAGTAACTAGGAGCCGGCATCTTTCAAGAATCGCTGCCGATTCTTTTATTGAGCTTTTAAAAGATATTACCGGTTTTGTTTTCATCATATTTACAATTGAATTTACATAATCTTCCTCTCCCGGTCCTAAAATAAAAATAACCTTTTTATCCGAATTAATCAGCCGGTCACCAAGCTCCGCAAATTTTTCGGGAAACCACCTTCTTTTTTTTCTTCTGCTCGTCGGGCTGAATGCAATAAGTCCGTCAATCCTGCCTGCCGCGCCGCGGGAACTATTTATACCCTTTTCTTTTAAAAAACATTCAACCTTATTTTTTGCCTCCTGAGGTATAAAAATATCTAATTTTTCACTTACAGGTTCAATCCCGATTTGCCTGAGCAAATCAAATTTCACCTGGACCACATACCGCTCGTTGGCATTCAGGGGGACGCGAATATTATAAAAATACTGCCTCAGGGGATAATCAAATCCAACCCTGTGTTTCGCACCGCTTATAAAAGCAATCAGGCTGCTCCGCGGGTTCCCGTAAAAATCGATCGTCAAATCAAACATGTTATCATGGATTTTTTTAAGGAATTTAACATATTTTTTAAAATCTTTCTTTTCGTCTTCTTCAAGTAAAATAATATTATCCAAAAAAGGATTCCCGCTTAATACTTCATAGAAGGGTCCCTCGGTTAAAAATGTAATCTCCGCGTCTTTATAATATTCTCTAACTGCTTTTATTGAAGGTGTGCACAGCAAAATGTCTCCAATCCTGCGCAGATGTATCAAAAGTATCTTTTTTATGTTTTTTGCCGATATTTTATTTTGCACCTTAATTGTTCCTGGCAGCCAGGTGATTCACTTTTTCAAAAATGTTCCTGGCTATATCATCACTTATTTCATTATGGTTTATTATATCATCGCAGAATTTCTTCATTATGCCGGGCTTTTGATATTTTGCTCCTATTAAAATGCCATATGTAAGCATATTCCTCTTTTTCCTTGACGCATTAAATTTCTCTAAAAATTCATTGCTTAAACTGCAAAGATCATCCGTTATAAATACCAGGTCGGCATCGTTAAAATCGGGCCTTTTTCTGAAAGATAACGCGGTACTTAGCGGCGTCTCAAAATCAGTGCCGCCGCCAATAAATGTTACAGCATATTCAAAAAGCCCTTCTAAAAAATTCAATTTTATTATTTCTTTATTTGCTTTATGTATCTCGACTTCCTCTTTATTAAAAATATAAGTCTGCACTTTGCCCCTTCTCCCGAATAAAATACCTATATAATTCCTGTTTTCCACCCTGGCTATCTCTAAAAGTCCCATGGCGATTGCCTTTGCTGAAATTTCCTGTTTGCCGCACATGGATAAGCTTGTATCTATGCATACAATAATACTTCCTTGCTTTTTATTTTTTTGAGTCGGCTCTTTAAATTCATATTGAAGTATCCTTTTGTTGATTAAGCGCTGGTAAAAATCATACTGGAAACTGGGATGAGACAAATAATTCATTTCTATCGGGTGCATTTTTAATAAATCGTCACCCATAATTACATTATACACTTCTGAAGACAATTCATAGATTTTAGCATAATGTGAAAACAGGGCAAGGTGGCGCATGTGCCCGATTATTTTGGCAAGTTCCTGTAAACGAGTGCTTTTTTTGATTTTTTCCGCAAGTTCAATTTTTCTGCTGTAATGCAGTTTTTCAATCGAATTAGTTTCCAAATTCCAGCCGCTGCAGATTCTTACTGTGTTTTTTATATTATTTATGTCTTTAACAATTTTATTTGTTTCCCGGGACACCGATTTGGAAACCTTATTGCTTAATACTTTAATTGCTCTTTCTTTTCTCCCTTTTTTACTGAATAAATTTTTTATAAACGAAATTATGCTAAAAAAAAACCAGTATTTCTTTTCTCTAATGAATTCCTGATTACTTCCCTGTTTAAATCCGTATTTTTTTTATGAAAATATTTTATATTTCTTTTCCTGCTGCGCAGGGATTTTAATAATTTATCAACATACATTTCTGTCGCCCACAGGGCAGTCGATCTGCTGAAATTTGTTTTTTCTTTTATTGTCTCATACGATGGGTCTAGAATCAGCCCGTTCATTATTGTCAGGTTTATAAAATATTTTGGGTCAATTTCCTCTATCGTTTTTACTTTCGGGTTTATCATATATAAACTGCAAAATATGTCACAGACGAGGTTAGAAAAACCGGGCAGTAATTTTGCGCCCTCCTTTTCTTTTTCCTCTAAAAACTTTGATATCTGCCGCAGTTTATAATATATTTTCCGCAATTCGTCATCGCTGTTTATTGTGTATAAATATTCAATTGCCACGATTTTCCTTTTTATTATTATTCACTTAAATTTTTTTCACCCCAAAATTCCCTGTACGCCGTTGCTGAAAATTTTGACAGCAATTTCTGCGGCATGACTTCCATTTTTTTTATATATGTCTCAATTATATTTTTCCCCGCGTTGTTACTGCAATTTTCAAAAAGTTCCCTTGGCTCAAATAACAAATTGTTAAGGTCTTTTTCAATGCCCTTCAACTTATTCCTTAATATTTCAAATTCCTTAAAATCCTTGACATGGCCTATGTCCTTCTGCAAATGTATTTCAATTGACCTGACTGTGTCGTTGTATATTTTGCTCGCCTGTTTATAAATCTCGGCGACCCGCATTACTTCCTTGCTTCCTATTGATTTGTAAATTATTTTTTGAATATTTTCCTTTTCCATCTGGTTTTTGGTCTGCCAGTATATATTTTCCAGTATGCATAAATCGTCGGGCTCTACCTCCTCAAAATGATGGTTTAAATAAGCGTATGCTTTTATTGCTTTTACGGATTCCTTATATCTCCTGTCTGACGGCTGAATGTTATGGTTTGTTTTCAAATCTGAACGGATATTATTGATAATCTTGTAAATAATCGGCGGGATTTTTATCTTAACGACTTCTTCCTGGAAACCGCATAAATCGTCAAGTGTTATTGTGGTTTGAGGCTTGAGGACTTCATTTGATATCATTGAGACAAATGGTGAATTTTCGTTATTATTTATTGAAAGATAATCCACCATGTATCTTAAAAGAAACCTGTCGTTTAAGCCCATAAGTTCTTCCTGGTCTTTCCCGGGAAGCTCGTTGCTCGCACCTATAAGGGTAATCAGGGGGGAATCAATTTCCTCGCCGGGATTAATCGTGCATTTACGTTCATGTATCAGCCTGAGAAGCGCGTTAAGTGTGACCGCGCTGCATTTAAATATCTCATCAAGAAACGCGATATGGGCCTGGGGCAGTTTTTTTTCAGACCTGTTTACAAACCTAATGAGTTTTCCTTTCTGGTCCATTTCCTCTTCAACCATCACTTCGCTTACCAGTAAATCTTTATCAGTCGTGAATTTTGTCAACAGATGGAAAAAATACTTGGCCCCTTTAATACTTGTGCATAGTGTTTCTACCAGGTTTGTTTTCGCGGTTCCCGGCGGGCCTACAAGAAGAAGATGCTGTTTTGCCAACAGAGCTGTTAAGGCCCCGTCAACGACCTCACCGCGTTCTTTAAAATAATCTTTCAATTCCGCCCTGAGTTTCTGAAATTGTTCATACATTATCATTTTGAATCCTTTCAAACATCATTTAAAGGGGTTTTTCACAGGATTTCAGATATTTTATCGTAAACGCTTTTAACAGTTATTCTTTCCATACAATTATAATACAAACATTTGGCTTTGTGGCATTTAAATTTTTTTTTGCAAATCACCCCCGGCTCAAAAACAATATGCCCTTCGCCATAGGGGCCCCAGCGTTTTTTGCTCTGCACTTTTATCGGCGAGAATATGGAAATTGTCCTGGTTTTTACCGCGCAAGCCAAATGAAGAATTCCTGTGCTTGGGCAAAATAATAAATCTGCCTCTGATATTAAGCCGGCAAAAAGAGATAAATCTACTGCTTCATCCAAGACGAGAGGTTTTTCCTCCATTATTTTCATCAAATTACAAATTATTTCTTTCTCCCCGGGACCGTGGCTGAATAGTAATTTAACGCGTTTCTCCTTTATTAATTTATCCGTCAGCTCCGCGTAATATCTCAACGGCCAGTTTAAAGCTGAATCTTTCATGCCGGGATGGATAATGATAAATTTTTCATTTTTTGAAATATTATTTTTAGATTTCCAATCCAAGGCAAATCTCTTCGCACCCGGTGAAACTGCATAAGCAAGGTTAACCTGTTCCGGTCCAATCCCCAGCGGTACTACTAAATCCAGGTTATATTCTGCTTCATGTTTTAACACGCGGGAACGGTGCTGGAAAACAGGGCGGTTTAAAAATAACGGGACAAACCATTTATTTGCGGGGCCGATCCGGACAGGAATATTCGCCATAAATATTTTCTTGCAGACATCAAAGCAGGGAAATAAAACAATGGCCGCTTCAAATTTTCTCTTTTTTAATTCGGAAACCAGATTTTTGTCTTCTATAAAAATCATTTCATTTATATCAGGGTTGTCTTTCAACACAACCGAGGCATATCTGCTTGTTAAAAAGGAAATAAAAGAACCCGGGTATTTTTTACGCAAAAGGCTGGTGACAGGTGTCGATAATAAGACATCACCAATATGATCTGTGCGGCAAACTAAAATATTTTTATAATCCATAAAATTTTAAGACAGTTATATCACCTATCACAATTCCTCATAAATTTTAAAAGTTTCCCGCGCTGCTTTTTCCCATGAAAACATCTGCGCCCTGTTTAAACCTTTTTCCTTCAAATTTTTCCTTAAATTATCATCCTCCGCCAGGACAAATAAATTCCTTGCGATATCAGAAACATCCTCCGGATCAACCAGACAGCCCGCGCTCGCGACAACTTCCGGCATTGAGGCCGTATTTGATACGATTACCGGTGTCCCGCATGCCATCGCTTCAATTACAGGCAAGCCAAATCCTTCATATAATGAGGGAAACACTAGTGCTTTTGCACCGCAGTATAAAGACACTAATTCTTCATTTTTAATGTAACCTGTCAGCTTTACACGTTCATCCAAACCTAATTTTATAATCTCGTCCAATATTTCTTCATTCCCATAGGATAAATTCCCGGCCAATATCAAATCGATTGTTTTATTTTTATCCGAAAATATTTTAAATGCTTTTATTATTCTTGAAATATTTTTTCTCAGGGTAATCGCTCCCACATACAAATAATAATCCCTTTTTATGGCATATTTCTCTTTCGCGGAGTTTATACTGCTTTCACTTTGTGGTTTAAACATTTTTCTAACACCGGGATATACCACGCGTATATTTTCTCCCGGGTAAGAAAAATGTTTAATTATCTCTCTCTTTGTAAATTCCGACACGGTTATAACCAAATCAGCCTGTTTTCTGTCCAGCATTTTTTCATAGCGTTTTTTCATCATATCCTTAAAATGTCCCGATGAATAATTACCTTCCAAAACCACCGAACCGATGTCATGTATGGTAACTATTTTTTTGCACCTGTAAAACCCCGGGAGCCTGTCCGCTAAACCATGAAAAATATCAATTTTTAACTGAAAAATAAAGTTAAACGGTTCCTGAATTATTTTTGTTTTTATGTTGTCCTGGTGTATTTTTAAAATACGCGCCCTGTTTTTTAAATGAGCAAAACGGTAACATAAATAATACAAATTTTCTTTGTCTATTCTTGCGAGATTGGAAACAATATTTATAATGTAATTTCCCACACCGGTCCAATTCCCACCCGCTATCGGAGAAACATCAAGGCCTATTTTCATCAAACAGCCTCCTGAAAGCTTTGAATACATCTTCTGTGGTAATTTCTCTCATGCATTTAAAATGGATTTTTGGGCATTTCCTGTGGCCGTGCCGCCCGCAGGGACGACACTTGAGATCTTTCTCGACAACCGCGAAACGCGGGCTATACGGTCCAAATCCAAAGCCTGTGATTGTCGGGCCAAATATGGCAACAGCCGGGACATGAAAAGCCGACGCCAAATGCAGCGGCGCGGTATCGTTTGCGACAAAATACCGGCATTTTGAAATCGCCGACGCTGACTCCCCGATTGATAATTTCCCGGCGGCAATAACCAAATTATTTCCTGTCATATCATTTATCTCTTCCGCCAAATCTTTATCTTCCGACCCGCCGAAAATAATTATTTTTGCGCCAAAATCATCAATCAATCTGTTTATAAGTTCAGCATACCTTTCTTTTAACCATCGTTTTGTTGCCCAGACCGAACCAGGGGCAACACCTATTAAACAGTCTTTTCCTGTTATCCCTTTTTCCTTTACAAATCTATCAGCTTTTTTTATATCTTCTGTATCAAGAAAAATTGGTATTTTTTTATCTTCAGCTTTTTCTTCAATCAAATCAAGGTTTCTTTCCGCTTCATGCTTGTCCCATGAATATTTAACGGCCCTCGTTAAAAACATCTTTCCCGCGCTTCTGTCAAAACCAATACGATCGGGTATTCCCGCGTAATAAACGAGCATCGCTGAACGGACAGACCTGTGGGGCAAAACAGCAAGGTCATATTTTTGGGTTTTAATTTTTCCAGCCAGTTTTAGAAAATTCTTAAGTCCTTTATCTTTCCCGTTCTTGTCATAAACAATAATTTCGCTGATATACGGGTTCGCTTTTACTAAATCATACGCCTTTGGCGTAATCAAAAATGAAATTTTGCTTCCATTATATTTATTATAAACTTTCTCAATCAATGGAAGCGTTAAAATCACGTCACCGATAAAAGCGGTTTGTATGATAATAATTCTTTTATGTTTTCCCATTATTTTATTTCTTATTTTTTTCAGCCGCTTCCATATTTTCAGCCCTTCTATCCCAGCCTGTCACTCTCCGGTCCCAGATCCTGCGTATTTCTTCTTCATTTTTTAATTTCCTCCTGTCCTTAACAATTTTTCTCCTGTCAGCCATGTTTTCTTTTTCTTTCATACAGCCTCCAAATTTTATCTAAAGTATTTTTACTTACCCGCCGATTAACTATAAAAAAGGCGTTCTGTGCAGAACACGCTTTCCCTCCGCTTACACAGGACGCCTTTTTTATTTTTTAAACATATTTTTATCACCTGCATTCTAGTGCTCTGTTCAATTAATTTCAGATAAATAGCAGAGGCTATTTTGCCCTGATTCAAGGTGCGAGGAGCGAGACATACCCTCTGCGGTATGTCCGCGACGAGCAACGCAGAAGCAGGGCAAAAGAGCCCTGCCCTTCGGGAATGCCCATCTTTGGCCAATTTCTGCGTCACTCCTCCTCGATGTATCGCAGTGGATACACCTTTCGTCGTCCTTCCTTGAAATTGTCTCAAATCTGGGCATTCTATTTATCTTAAATTAATTGAACAGAGCACTAGCTTTTTGAATTCTCCTTTAATAAAATATACTTATTAATTGCGTTCAGATACGCTCTCGCGCTCGCCTCGATAATGTCCGTGCTCACGCCCCGGCCGATAATTCTTTTCCCTTCAATCTCAAGATGAATGGTGACTTCCCCCTGGGAATCAAGCCCCGAAGTGATTGAACTTACATTATAAACCAAGAGTTTTGTCTTAATGCCAGTGGCCCTGCTGATCGCGTTGCAAACAGCATCGACCTGGCCATCGCCTGAAGCTTGAGCTTCCAGAATTTTTTCTTCCTTTTTTAATTTTATTGAAGCATGCGGCACAGTCCCTGTGCCGCTCGATGTCTCCATAAATTCGATCGTGAAAGTTTCCTTCTGGGAAACCCTTTTTTCATCCTGTGCGATAGCCTCAATATCATTCTCAGAAATTTCGACTTTTTTGTCAGCCAGATCCTTGAAGCGGAGAAACGCCCTTTCCAAACCTTCCTCATCAAGAAAATAACCGAGTTCTTCAAGGTGCTTCCGGAACGCGTGCCTGCCCGACGTCTTTCCAAGAATCAGTTTGCTTTCTTTCAAACCTATCTTCCGCGGGTTCATAATTTCAAAAGTAGTCCTCTCTTTTATCACCCCGTCCTGGTGAATACCGGATGTATGCGCGAAGGCATTCAACCCGACAACAGCTTTATTCGGCTGGACCTGGTAGCCTGTCAGGCGGCTTATCAACTGGCTCGTTTTCATTATTTCGGTTGTTTTTATCCCTGTTGCCGCGTTTAAAAGGTCTTTGCGCGTGTCGATAATCATTACAACCTCTTCCATTGAAGTATTACCGGCCCGTTCGCCGATGCCGTTAACCGTGCATTCAACCTGGGTCACGCCGTTTTTTATCGCCGCGATTGAATTTGCCACCGAAAGCCCGAGATCATTATGGCAATGCACACTCCATATGACCTTGCCGCTCCCTTTGGTATTTTTAATTATTTTTGAAATAAAATCTCCGAATTCCCACGGGAGCGAATATCCAACTGTGTCCGGAATATTTATTGTCCCGGCCCCGTTTTCAATCGCTATACTTACAAGCTCATAAATAAAATTTATGTCCGCCCTTGTCGCGTCCATGGGCGAAAATTCAACATCCGGGCAAACACTTCTCGCAAGTTTTACAGCGTCTTCAGTCATTTGTAAAACTTCCCTGTGTGTTTTTTTAAGCTGGTGTTTAATCTGGATATTTGAGCTATTGATAAAAGTGTGGATCCTCGGCCTTTTACAATTTCGCAAAGCCTCAGCCGCCCGTTCTATATCTTTTTTTACCGCGCGCGAAAGGCCGCAGATAACAGGGCCTTCAACCTCTTCAGCAATGGTTTTTACCGCCTTGAAATCGCCTTCCGATGTTACAGGGAACCCGGCTTCAATAACATCAACACCCAGGCGCGCCAATTGGACGGCTATTTCCAATTTATCCTGGATATTCAGGCTTATTCCCGGCGACTGCTCGCCGTCCCGAAGAGTTGTATCAAAAATTATTATATTATTTTTCATAATGTTCCTTTTTAGGTTATAAAGTAAATCTGCAGACACTTTATAACTTCCAATTTTATTATTTTAAAACTATTTTTATCTTTTTAAAACAGCTTTTGGTTCTAATTGATCCTTGTTTACCCCGCCCATCCAAGAGAACCCTTTATTTTAAACAGGAGATGAAGGACGATTTTTTGTTGCCACATCGATAAAACCTCTGGTCTCATTTTTAGGATGAGCGGGGTTTACCCCTCTAACGGGTAATGCCGTTTTAACAGGGAAAAGGACAGGGGACAACAAACCGGAAATCAAATATAACAAGGATAATATAAATAAAAACATCTGGGGATTAAGGACAACAATGTAAAATCCTATCACCGCGATTACCAGGAGATTAAACGGTTTTTTCCTTTTTAAATCCAATTCTTTAAAACCAAAATACCTTAAATTGCTTACCATTAAAAATGATATCAAAATCATCATTATAGGAAGGATTATTTTATGCCCGGACCAATTATAACGGATGGCAATCAAAACATAAGATATTACTACCGTTGCGGCAGACGGAATCGGCAGTCCTGTGAAAAAATTCTTCTCAGCTTTATCCGTCAAAACATTAAACCTGGCGAGCCGCAAGGCCCCACCCGCGACAAAAAGAAACGCGACCATCCACCCTATCTTGCCGTATGCGCGAAGTATGTATAAATAAATTAAAAGGGCGGGCGCCATTCCAAAAGAGGCCAAATCCGACAGGGAATCGAATTCCACGCCAAACCTGCTGTGTGAATTTGTCATACGGGCTATCCTGCCGTCCATCCCGTCAAAAAATGCCGCAAGGATTATATAATATGCCGCCATTTCAAATTTTCCGTCAAGAGAACAGATTATTGATAAAAATCCGGAAAAAAGATTCCCCAGTGTAAATAAATTCGGGATAATGTAAATTCCCTTTCCTGTATTATTCTTTTTTTCCATTATACCCCCTTATACTTAGAAGCGGTTTAAACAGTTTAAACGGTTTGAACTATCTCAACCGACTACCCCTAAAATACTTTCTCCCGCCCTGACTTTATCCCCAATTTTTACTTTAATTTGAGTATTTATCGGACAAAAAACATCCATCCGCGACCCAAATTTCATAAGTCCTATACGCTCCCCGGCACTGACATTATCTTCCATGCCCAGCCAGAATACCACTCTGCGGGCGATTAATCCTGTAATCTGGTAAACCAGAAGATTAAATCTTTTTCCCTCAATTCCAATAATATTTTTCTCGTTTTTATCGGTTGCCTCTTTTTTGCTCGCTATTAGAAATTTACCTTTCTGGTATTCAAAATACTTTATTTTGCCGCTTACCGGCGAACGGTTAATGTGGACATTAAAGATAGAAAGAAAAATACTAACCTTTAAAGAATCTGTTTTTAAAAATTTATCTTCTTTTACTTTTTCTATCTCTATAACCGTCCCGTCAGCCGGTGATAATATTAAATTATCACCCTCCGGTGAAACCCTGTCAGGGTCCCTGAAAAAAAACAAAACAAAACCCGCGAAAAACACAAAAATAAAACCCGGTATTTTCAGATTCAGGTAAAATGCGATAATCGCCCCAAATATAAAATAAAACGCTATCTGGATGCCTTCTTTGGCAACAGGTAATTTTCTTGAAAAATCAGTTTGTCCCGCGCCCATTATTTCTTTTTCCAAACCATCATCTTACGGAGTTCAGCCCCGACTTTTTCGATAAGGTGTTCTTTATCTTTTTTCAAAAGCGCGTTAAACACCGGGCGGTTAACTTTATTTTCAAGCATCCATTCCTTCGCGAACTGCCCGCTTTGAATCTCGGACAGAATCTTTTTCATCTCTTTTTTAGTCTCTTCCGTAACAATCCTCGGCCCGCGTGTTACATCGCCGTATTTCGCGGTATTGCTGATTGCGCCTCTCATATATGAAATCCCGCCTTCATTAATCAAATCGGTTATTAATTTGACCTCATGCAGGCACTCAAAATAAGCCATTTCAGGCGCATAGCCTGCCTCAACCAATGTTTCAAAACCAGCCATAATCAGAGAACTAATTCCGCCGCATAAAACAGACTGCTCGCCAAACAAATCTGTCTCTGTCTCCTCGCGGAAATTTGTTTCAATTACGCCAGCCCTTGTACCGCCTATTCCCTTGGCATAAGCGAGCGCTATATCTTTTGCTTTCCCGGAAGCATCCTGGTGGATGGCTATAAGACATGGCACACCCTTTCCTTCAAGATATACGCTTCTCACAAGTTTCCCCGGGCCTTTTGGAGCAATCATTATCACGTCTGTATCCACCGGCGGAACAATCTGTCCGAAATGTATATTAAAACCGTGCGCAAACGCCAGCGCCGCGTTCTTTTTTAAATTAGGTTTAATTGATTCTTTATAAACATCTCCCTGTATCTCGTCGGGAATCAGGATCATTACAATATCAGCGGATTTTACGGCGTCTTCAACAGGCAAAACCGCGAGCCCGTCCGCCTTCGCCTGTTTGGCCTTTTCGCTTGCAGGACGCAAACCGACAACTACGTCCAAACCGCTGTCTTTTAAATTCTGCGCGTGCGCGTGCCCCTGGGCACCATAACCTATTACAGTAATTTTTTTGCCCTTGAGAATTTTCAGATCCGCATCTTTTTCATAATAAACCTTCATGTTTGTTCTTCCTCCATTTTACTTAACTTACTTTTTTATTATTTAATTTGTAAACTGCGCGCTGACAACTATCAACTAAGAGACTCTTAATCATGCCAGTTCAATCATGTCCGTTATCGCCGCGCCAGCAGGGACCATCGGGAAAACATTTTCCTCCTGCGCGACATGAAAATCGATTATTGTAGGCCTGTCATTAATTTTCATTGCCTCTTTCAGCGCAGGGACAACCTCTTCCTGTTTTGTAACCAAAATCCCGTGAGCTCCGTAAGCTTTAGCTAAAGCAACAAAATTCGGATTTCCCGCAAGGCATGTATTTGAATAACGTTTATTAAAAAATAACTCCTGCCACTGCCTGACCATGCCAAGATAAAAATTGTTTAATATCGCGATTTTAACAGGCAATTTTGAACAAACCGCTGTCCCCAGTTCCTGGATATTCATCTGGATACTCCCGTCTCCCGCGATATCAAAAACTGTTTTACCCGGGTTCGCCGCCTGGGCGCCAATCGCCGCCGGGAAACCGTAGCCCATTGTCCCAAGGCCGCCTGAACTGAGAAATCTCCTGGGTTTATCAAATTTATAATACTGCGCGGCCCACATCTGGTTCTGGCCGACTTCGGTTGTAATAATCGCGTCACCCTTTGTTATTTCATAAATTTTCTCAATAACAAACTGCGGTTTAAGTTTTCCCTTTTCATTTTTATAGGCAAGAGGATGATGTTTTTTCCAATTTTCAATTTTCTTTGCCCAATCAGAATGGGTTTTTGTTTTTATCTCTTTATGTAATGACTGGAGGACCTGTTTAATATCACCGACAATAGGGATATCGGCCTTCCTGCGCTTCCCGATTTCCGCCGGGTCGATATCTATATGTATGACCTTTGCGTTTGGGGCAAACGCGGATAGTTTCCCCGTAACGCGGTCATCAAATCTCGCTCCGATGGCAATCAGCAAATCGCTTTCCGTAACCGCGTAATTAGCGGCGCGCGTCCCATGCATTCCGAGCATCCCCATTGATAATTCATGTGTCCCGGGAAAACCGCCTAATCCCATTAACGTCATAGTAACAGGCGCTTCTATTTTTTCAGCAAAAATTTTTAATTCTTCATCCGCACCGGAAATTATGATACCGCCTCCGGCATAAATCACAGGGCGCTCGGCTTTGCTGATAGCTTCAGCCGCGAGCTTTATCTGCCTTGGATTTCCCTTGAACGTCGGGTTGTAACTCGGTATGTTTATTTCTTTCGGATAGCCGGCATATTCCATCTTTGCCACTTGCACATTTTTGGGAATATCTATAAGAACCGGACCGGGACGTCCTGTTTGCGCGATATAAAACGCTTCTTTTATGATTCCCGGCAGGTCCTCGATTTTTTTCACTAAATAATTATATTTGGTAATAGGTATGGTAATCCCGAAAATATCCGCTTCCTGGAAACTGTCATTTCCCAAAAGGTCGGTACCAACCTGGCCTGTAATCGCGACTATAGGAATTGAATCCATATACGCGGTTGCGATGCCTGTAACTAAATTTGTCGCGCCCGGCCCTGATGTAGCCACACATACTCCTATCTTACCCGTTGAACGCGCGTAACCATCCGCCGCGTGGGCCGCGCCTTGTTCATGCCGGACAAGGATGTGTCTGATTTTCGAATCGTAAATAACATCATAAACGGGTAAAATTGCCCCGCCCGGAAATCCAAAAATTACTTCCACACCTTCTTTTTCCAAGGCGTCCAATAAAATTTCTGATCCTGATTTCAGCATGTTGTTCCTCCCTTGCTATTCCTTACCGCGTCCTTGCCTCTCGCGATCGCCACTTTTCCCGTCCGGGCGATTTCTTTTATGCCAAATGGATTAAGAAGCTCAATAATCGCCTGTATTTTTCCCTCATCACCGGTAACTTCAATAGTCACCGTTTTCACACTGACATCTACAATTTTCGCCCGGAATATATCAGTAATTTCAATAATCTGGGATCTTTTATCTCCTTCCGCCTGCACCTTGATTAAAACCAATTCCCTGTCAACAAAAGGCTGGTCGGTTAAATCCACGACTTTGATTACATCTATTAATTTATTAAGCTGTTTAGTCACCTGCTCAATAATTTTGTCGTCGCCGATTGTTACAATTGTCATACGCGAAACTGTTTTATCATCCGTTTCGCCTACTGTTAAGCTATCTATATTATATCCCCTCGCGCTGAAAAGCCCCGCGATGTGAGATAAAACACCGGGTTTATTTCTTACCAATAATGAGATAGTGTGCCGCATATCAATCTCCTATTTAATTCAAAAATCAAAATGAAAAAGGCAAAATTTTGGTACTCTGTATTTTATTAATGTCACAAAGTGACACTTAAATTTTGAATTTTGAATTTTAAATTTTGCATTTATTTTAATACCGCCCCTTTACTTCCCGAGGCAACCATTTTTGCATACCTGCTTAAATATCCTGTTTTAACACCAGGGCCTTTTGGTTCAAAACCGCTGAACCTGTCCTTAATTTCTTCATTCGTTATACGCGCATTTAATTTTCTCGCTGGAATATCTATATCTATTATATCGCCTTCTTTAAGAATTGCCAATGGTCCGCCTGAAGCGGCTTCAGGTGAAATGTGCCCTATGCATGCGCCTCTCGTCCCGCCTGAAAAACGGCCGTCGGTCAAAAGCGCGACACTTTCTCCCAGTCCCATACCCATAACGGCGGACGTCGGTGTAAGCATTTCGCGCATCCCGGGGCCTCCTTTCGGCCCTTCGTTGCGTATGATAACACAATCCCCTGGTTTTATTTTCTTCCCAAAAATCGCTTTTACCGCGGATTCCTCTGATTCAAAAACCCTAGCCTTTCCCGTAAATTTGAGCATCTTTGAAGAAACAGCCGCTTCCTTCACTACCGCTCCTTCAGGGGCTATGTTCCCAAAAAGCACCGCGAGCCCGCCTGTTTTATGATACGGGTTATTTAACGGCCTTATTACTTCATTATCTATTATTTCCGCGCTTTTTATATTCTCTTTCACCTTAACACCTGTCACCGTAATTTCATCAAGATTGATTAAATTCTTCCTTGTCAGTTCTTTCATCAAAGCCGGTATCCCGCCGGCCATGTCTAAATCTTCCAGGTGATATTTACCCCCCGGCGACATACTGCAAAGGTGCGGGGTCTTACCGCTTATTTTGTTAAACTCATTCAATGACAAATCAATACCCACTTCTCTCGCGATTGCGGGAAGGTGTAATGCCGTATTGCTCGACCCGCCGAACGCCATATCAACCACCATCGCGTTCCTGAACGCCCCGGGCGTCATAATTTTCCGCGGCGTAATATTTTTCTTTATTAATTCCAATATCTTTATACCGGCTTGTTTCGCTAATCTTATACGCCTGCTGTCAACCGCGGGAACTGTTCCGTTTCCCGGCAGGGCCATTCCCATGGCCTCGCTTAAACAATTCATAGAATTGGCCGTGAAAAGACCGGCGCATGAACCAGGCCCCGGACACGCGGTATCCTCCCATGCCAATAATTCTTTTTCGCTCATTTGATTCAGCCTGACTTTCCCGACAGCTTCAAAAGTGCTTATTAAATCCAGACACCTGCCTTTGTAATTGCCCGCGAGCATCGGCCCGCCGCTTATATAAACCGCGGGAATATTCAACCTTCCCGCCGCCATGAGCATCCCGGGAATTATCTTGTCGCAATTTCCGACCATAACGAGCCCGTCAAACGGATGCGCCGAGCACATAATTTCTATGGAATCCGCGATTATTTCACGGCTTGGCAGTGAATACTTCATTCCATCGTGATTCATTGTAATTCCATCACACACGCCGATAACCCCGAATTCCATAGGTGTTCCTCCCGCCATTCTTATCCCCGCCTTGACCGCGTCCGCAATCTGTCTTAAATGGATATGTCCCGGTATGATTTCATTGGCTGAATTTGCCACCGCGATCAAAGGCCCGCGAATTTCAGAATCCGTATATCCCATCGCCTTAAAAAGCGACCGGTGAGGCAGCCTGTCGATACCTTTTTTCATCATGTCACTGCGCATAGATTTACCTTTCTATATTCAGGAAACTTTTTTGAAATTAAATATTTATTATAATCCTCTTTCATTTTTCTGTCAAATAAATATATTCTCGCTTTATTTAAAAAGCAATTTTTATTTTTTTTACTTGACACTTCTTAATAATATGCTACACTTTTTAAGGTTTTATCAATTAATATACACCTTTACATACGTAAAGGGCCATGATAAATTTTAATTTTTGTTTTGAAAGGGGGTGAAACAAATATATGACAAAAGCTGATATCGTCAATAAAATTTCTGACAGTGTAGGGCTCAGCAAAAAAGATGCTACTTCAGCAGTCGACGCAGTGATTGAAGCTATTACAAAGGCTTTATCCAAAGGTGAAAGTGTTCAGTTAGTAGGTTTCGGGTCATTTAACGTCCGCAAAAGAGCAGCAAGGAGAGGCCGCAATCCTCAAACCGGCGCTAGCATAAAAATAGCAGCGAGAAAGGTCCCTTCTTTCAAAGCCGGAAAAGCATTAAAAGACGCAGTAAACTGATTTTTATAGAAGAGTATCCTGATTTTCTTTTTAGAAAATAAGGATACTCTTTTTTTTATTTCTTTTCCAGAACTTTGACACCTCGAAAATAAATTTCTTTATTTGATAAGTAATTAGCTGATTTCAGGCAGACGTAGGCACTACGTTTTCTTTTAGGGAAGAAATAATTTTGGGCGGGATTGCGCAGCCTGTT
>JBFMCF010000098.1 GCA_040754625.1 bacterium
TTCATTCTGCGCTTGGTTATTTGCCTCCGGATGAATTTGAAGCTGAGCTATTTGAAAAAGAACATAAATTTGGTCCCTGTCAATTTAGTCTAAGCTAAGATTACAGACATAGGGGTTCACTCCAATATGAATCGTCACTGTGAAAATCAAAATTATATTTATCTTTTAGGAAAATCAGAAAATTTGGATAATTGCTTATATTGTCTCCGGTAAGATCGTTATCATTTTTATTTGAAGAATAAAGTCCAAAACGAGATAATCCTATACCAATAAACTCTTTTAACAAAGGTGTTCCCGCTGGTTTAGAAGCTCCTGCCCCAAATATAAAGACTTTATTCATAATCTAATCCTATTTTTTGCGCTGGTTTTTCCGGTGACATCATAAGCTGATGAATCGCTTCAAAGATTGATATTATCTTTTCATCTTTAAATTTACCATATATTCAATTCTCAGTGGCAAAATTAATATAAGAATCCAAATAGCCACAATGGGATTTTATTTTTAAAACCGGTCTCTGTATCATCTAAAACCAGGAATGAATCTTTAAGATTTTTAATCTGGTCAAAATTTTTATTTTTTCCGCCGATTTCAAAGATATTTTTGTTATCAATAAGAAAATCTCCTTTTGATGGGATTGAGACTTTATGAGAAGTATTAAGCATATTCAGGAAAAAAGTTTCCCTGATATTTCCAATATTTGCGGTCTTGTAATCTGTTATTGCATGAATTAAGTTCGGATTATTGAGATAAATCTTTTCAGGTTTTTCCAATTCCCGCAGGCCTCCTTTGCCTTTAGAAATACTCATTATTATCCCCGCGTCTTCCAAATATTTTAGATAAATTTTTAATGTCCGCTCATCTCCAATATCAAGAATGTTTTTTAGATTTTTTAAATCAGGCGTAAAAGGAACAGATGACGCTATAATAGATAAAAGCCTTTTGATTTTTTTAATACTATTACCGTTTAATGAAGGATGTATAAGCATTAAATCGCTTTCGAGTGTAGTATGTATATTTTGCTCCAGTGTTAAACGAAAAATGTTTTTATCCGCGTATTCCTTAAAATAAGGATAATAACCGTAGCTTAAATATTCCTTAAATAATGCAAGGACTTTTCTATTTTTTTGTTCAAGCATAGTTATAGCTTTGGCGGATATTTTTTGGTGATTTTTAGTTATTTCTTCAAGCCCATAACTTTGAAGCTCGCTTTCAGTTGTAATTTCAATAAATTCTCTAAACGATAACCCGGCCATTTTAAAAACAACTGCCCGCCTACTAAGATCATGGGTCCCCTTGTATATCTCCAGCGCCGAACTTCCGGATGCTATTATTTTTAATTTTGGAAATGTGTCATTTATGCTTTTTAATTCTTTTGACCAATTTGAATATTTGTGTATTTCATCAAAACATAAAAGCTCTCCGCCAAGCTTATAAAACTGCTCTGCTATTTCATAAAGTGAATATTTGCCGACAAGAAAATGATCTGCCTGTACATAGATAGCCTTATCTGTAAAAATATCGTTATTATACGAGGAGAGGATGTATTGAATCATTGCAGTGGTTTTTCCTACACCCCTCTGTCCTGTTATTATGGAAAAACGATTAGTTAATGGATTAACTTTCAGAAAATATCTCTTATATTCTCTGTTATAAATGTTAATAAAATTCTGGCTGAGTTTAAATAACTCTTCTATCATATAGCTCCTTTCTGATAGTATTGCAATACTATTAAACCATTAGTTTGTTAGTATTGTATTACTATTATATACATAATTTTTAGTATTGCAATGCAATTTTTTTAAATAGTTGACATTTGTATCCAAAAATGTGTATCATTTAAATCATTATGAATTTTCAAAACAAAATCTGGGGGAAACATCCGGTATTAGAAGCGATAAAATCGGGCAGGAGGGAAATAAAGGTAATATTTTTCAGCAAGGAGCTGAAAAGGGATAGTGTTGATGAAATCAAAAAATTAGCCAGGGAGAAAAATATTGATTTTGTTTCCAAAGACAAAGGTTTTTTTTATAATTTCGGCCAGAGCCACCAGGGTGTCGCGGCGCTTTTAGGTGACGCGGAAAGAAGGATACAAACCAGCGTTGAAGATATTTTAGAGGTAAGTAAAAAAAATGGGAAACCGGCATTTATTATTCTTTTGGACAGTATCATGGATCCGCATAATCTCGGGGCGATCCTTCGCACGGCTGAGTCCGCCGGAGTTGACGGGGTGATTATTCCCAAACACCGCGCGTGCGGCTTAACAGGGACGGTTGCAAAAACCTCCGCAGGCGCGGTGGAACATATTTTGATTGCTGAGGTAACGAATTTATCGCAGGAAATCGAACGGCTGAAAAGTGAAAATATCTGGGTAGTAGGATTAGATACCAGGGCTGAAAAAAGTATTTATGAAATGGACCTGAAAATACCTTTGGCTATTGTTATTGGAAGCGAAGGAGAGGGCTTGCACAAATTGATTAAAGAAAGATGCGATTTTCTGGCCAATCTGCCCATGAACGGCAAAATAAATTCGCTTAACGCCTCTGTTGCCGCGGGAATTTGCCTGTATGAAGCGGTGAGACAGAGAAAAAATAGTTGATATTGACTAATTTATTTTTTTTGATATAATAATAATTTATTTTTAAATTTGGCGGTTTTTGCCGATGTAGCTCAATGGTAGAGCAAGTGATTTGTAATCACTAGGTTGGAGGTTCGATTCCTCTCATCGGCTCCAGATTTTTGCGCAAGACGCAAAAATCAGAGCAATCGAGAATCGAAATTCGAAAATAGAGGAAAAAATTCGATTGCGGTCTATTTTCGATTATCAATTTTCAGAATTTCATATTTACCAATTCGGGGAGATACCCAAGTGGCTAAAGGGAACAGACTGTAAATCTGTCGTCTTCGGGCTTCGAAGGTTCGAATCCTTCTCTCCCCACCAGTTTTTTGCTCTTTGAGTAAAAAACAGAGCAATCGAGAATCTAGATTCGAAAATAGACAGAAATATTTTATTAATCTAATTTCGATTCTCAAATTTCGATTTTCTAAAAAGCGGGAGTAGCTCAATGGTAGAGTTCTAGCCTTCCAAGCTAGCCACGGGGGTTCGATTCCCCTCTCCCGCTCCAAGATTTTTGCACTTTCGCGCAAAAATCAGAGCAATCGAGAATCGAAATTCGAAAATAGAAAAAATCTTTTATTAATCTAATTTCGATTCTCAAATTTCGATTTTCTAAAACGCCCATGTAGCTCAGTTGGTAGAGCACATCCTTGGTAAGGATGAGGTCACCAGTTCAATCCTGGTCGTGGGCTCCACACTTCGCTAAAGCTTCGTGTGGCCTGTGGCCATTCAAAAGCGAAATGTGTCAAGAAACTTGGGATTGAACTGGGAAAAAAGGTTTAAAAAAAACGGTGGATGAATATCTTAAAGATGAAGATGTCCAGCTAATGCTTCGTTTTAAAGACGGTGATAATTCATCCTTTGAAATTCTTCTTGAAAAATATCAGTCCCCGATAATTAATTTTTTATATAAAATAACAGGAAATAAAACAGAGGCGGAGGATTTGACCCAGGAGGTTTTTATCAGAGTATACCATTCCGGGAAAAAATACATTCCACAATCGAAATTCTCCACATGGATTTATATTATCGCGAAAAACACTGCGCTAAATGATATAAGAAGAAAAAAAGGTATTTTGCGTTTTTTAAAAAAGGATTTGGAAGAGCCAGAGAAAAAAATTCCGGATAATAAAAATCCATCAGCCTTGGCTCAGCTGGAACTAAAAGATCTCCAAAAAGTTGTTAAAAACGCGATTGATTTACTGCCGCCAAACCAAAAGATTGCCGTGATTTTATCTAAATATGATAGTTTATCCTATGAAGAAATTTCACAAATTATGGACTGTTCAATTTCTTCTGTAAAATCCCTTTTAAACCGCGCGAAAATATCTTTAAAAGAAAAACTTGAAAAATACGTTTATGATTAAATTTTAATTGTTAATAATTTATGGCCGGAAAAAACTGTAAAAAGAAAATATATGAAAAAGCGATAAAAAATTGGCCGCAGGATGAGAGGCCCAGAGAGAAGCTCTTGAGATGCGGTGAACATACTCTTAGCGATACGGAATTACTGGCCATAATATTACGGACAGGTATAAAAGGACAAAGTGCCGTTGATTTATCCAGGACGATTATCCAAAAGTTTAAAACATTTCGCAATATGGGCCATACAAATATTAAAGACTGGGACATAAAAGGTTTAGGAATGGCGAAGATTGCCCAGGTTAAAGCAGCTATTGAAATAGGCCGCAGGTTCGGAGAAGAAATTCTGAAGGGAAAAAAGGTAAAAATAGAAACTTCACATGATGTGGCAAAGATATTGATGAACAGGCTTAGAGACTTAAAAAAGGAAGTGTTTAAAGTGCTGTATCTGGATGTCAAAAACCAGGTAATTGAAATAAAAGAAATTGAAGAAGGTTCGGTAAACCAGGCAAGTCCAAATGTCAGGGAAATTTTACTGCCCGGTTTACAAAATTTTTCTTCGGGGATCATTTGTATCCATAATCATCCTTCAGGAGATTCATCTCCCAGTGAAGAGGACAGGCAATTTACAAGAAATGTAAAAGATGCCTGCGGCAGCCTGGGATTAAACTTTTTGGACCATATTATTATAGGCGACAATAAATACTTTAGTTTTGCGGATAAGGGATTGATATAAAAATTTTTTATTTGACCGCTCTGTTAAAGACTCTTTCAAGTTCTTCGGTATTTAATGATGCGGTTATAAACCCGGAAGCTCCGTAATGCAGTAATTTCAAATATTCTTTATTTTTTAATTTGTCCCCCGAAGTTATCAGGGCGGGTATCATGGGGAACAATTCTTTTAATTTTTTTAAAATCTCTGCTTGATTTTCTATTTCTTTAATAATACCAATTATAACCAGATTTATCCGGACATTATTCATAATCTCCAGGGCCATTTCTAAATTTAGGGCAAACATTATAAGATGTCCTTTTTCTGCCAGGGTCAGGCCCAGGGAATCAAGAATTTTAGGGTTTTTGTTAATAATTAGAATGTTGAATTTTTTTTGTCTCATAATAGATAATCCTTTCAGTGTTTTCCCAGCGCATTTAAAATTTCTTTTTTTAACGCTCCTTTGGTTTTTACGCTGTTTATGTCAAGTGACAGGTTCTTAAAGAGAAAAAAGAAATGGTTAAATATCATTGAACGGGGGATATTGGCATTTTTTTTGCAGCATAATTTATTTAAAAAAACTAATTCTTTTTTATTCAGCTTTAGAAAGATAATTCTGTCTTCCTTTTTATTATTTTTCATTTTTATTTCCCTTTACATGAAAAGTTGTTTAGGGCTTTTCAAAAATTAAAAAAATCAATTTCTTTTTTTATATGCTGCCACTGCCTCGGAGACCCTGACTCTCAGATCTTTTTCTTCCTTTATTCCCATAACATCAATTTTTAAATCCATCATCGCGTCTAAAATGGCCCTTAAAATATATGATTTAGGTAGTCTGTATCCTCCGGACCTTCTCATTGTGCTTCGCAGATTTTCCAGCCAATCATCTATTTCGGGAGTAATTGTAACAGGTATTCTGATAAGGTCTTTTCGGACATTACCGCGAAAACGTTTATATACAGTTCTTTTTTCCATACTTTGAAATATTATAATGTTTTGTAAAAAAAATCAAGTAAAATGTCAGAAAAATATCCATATTTTTTACCGCAACTTTTTCCTTAAATCTGTGTTTATACATATGGAGGCCAAAAAATGAGTTGCCGTGAAATAAAAAGCTCGCTGCCTTTATTCCTTGCAGGGGAGTTGCCGCAGGATGAAAAATCCAGGATAAAAATACATCTTGAGAAATGTTTAAATTGTAAAAAAGAATTGGAACTATTTCAAAAAAGCTGGGATTTGCTTGATATTGCTGATAAAATCCAGCCTTCAATTGCTTTTAAATCGAAAGTCCGCCGGAAGATTTCTGAAAACGGATATGACTGTCAGAAAAATAAATTTTTAAGGATGCCTGAATTTTTGCCAAAATGGGTGCCTGCGGCAGTTATAATGTTTTTATTAATGACCGGCGGCGGCGGGTTGTATTTAAGAAAAATTTTTATAAACCAAAGGATCCAGAATTACGCTTTGATATTTGAATATGAAAATACCCGGATCCCGGATGACCTGGATTTAGCGGAGGAATTGGAATTAATTGAAAATATGCACGTGCTGGAGGAGGTTGAATTAATTGATTCGATTAACTTGTAAGGTAGTTGTATTGACTTTATTTATCGCAGTGATTTCGGTTTTTATGGAAAATGGGGATATTGTCTTCGCGGAAGATTCCGTTGAAGTTATTACAGGGGAAGATATGGACATAGTTGAAAATCTTGAATTGCTGGAGAATGAAGATATCGAAATGTTTAGGAAGATGGAAATTTTAGAAGAAGACGATTTTGAATCGGTTGAAGAATTGGATGTCCTTGAACCGGAGGTGTCTGAAGATGAAGAAAAAAAATAAAATAATGTTTATCCTTGCGGTGAATCTTTGCATTTTTTTGGGATGGAAAGGGCCTTTTGTATTTGCGGGTGTGGATAACCCGGGAATTAAAGTAAATGGAGCATTGATAGAAAAATGGAAAAGGTTATCTCCTAAAGAAAGAGAAATGATAAGGGACAGGTACCGTCTTTTCAAAGATATTCCTCTGTCCGAAAGGGAAAGCTTTAAAAGAAATTTAAAACGGTTTAACGCCCTTTCGCCTGAAAAAAAAGCGGAAGTTAAGCGTAACTGGAAAAGGATGCAGAATTTATCGGTAACGGACAGAAAAAGGATTTTATTAAATTATGAAAAATGGAAAAATTTACCTCCCGGGAAAAGAGAAGAATTAAAAAAGTTATATAATAAGTTTAAAGAAATGCGGTCTGAAGAACGCAGGCTTTTTTGGGAGAAACAAAAACGCTGGCAGTCTTTGACCCCTGAAGAAAAGAGGCGTTTACGGCAGGAATACCAGATAAGAGAAAGAAACCGCAAAAGACCGCCTCCGCGGGAATAAAAATTTTTTAAAAATTTAATTGAAACTTTTTTTGGAGAATTATTGGTATAATAAAATATAATTAAAAAGAAAGGAGTGTAATTCATGAAAAATAAAGCAGTAAGCATATTTTTGACAGTATTTGTGTTTTCCGTTTTTTTTACCGGATGCAATATGTTTGGAAAAGATGACGAAAATAATCCGACATCATCAACAACTACCGGGGGAGGCACTACGACGACGGGAACTGCTTCTACATCTGACCAGAGTGATGTGGAAGAGGCTCTGGCAAACGATGATCTGTTTACCCAGGAAATGAGCGATATGCTGGACGAAGATGAAAGTATGATGGAACTGTCATCCAAAGATGATGGATTTAAACTTTCCCCGCTGAGTCTTATTGACACAACTCTGCCGAGGGCAGAATATCATCAACGCTGGAGAAGACAAAGAACGGGACTTTCGAATATTAGTAAAACGTTGGAATTTGGTAAAAGTGGTGATACAAGCTATTGCAATATTACAGTTGCCAGAAATATTACGGGACTGTTTTGGGTTGATACGACCCGCGACGGCATAAAGAATCCCGGGCATAAACCTTTCGCGGATACAATTACCCACAAGTGGTATTTTGAGAAATATCCCGGCAGGGGCTGGCACCTGGCAAAAATTTCCCCGCGTGAAATAAAATTGACTGATACATCAAAACAAAAAGTCTTTATTGATAAAATCCAGGTTGTGTCTAATGGTCAGACGGTTATAGAAATAACCTCGCCGGGCCAGATGATTTTAAGGGATAGCCTGCCTCTTTTTACCTCGGGGCAAGAGGTTAAAGTAATGGCGACAGTTAGAAATACCAGCCCAAGTTATTATCCGGAGACCTTTGTTTTCCTGCACCATTTTTCAGCGTTTGGAATACATAAACGTTTAAAGATGGTCGATGACGGAACAAACGGTGATGATATCGCCAATGACGGAATCTGGACAGGTACATGGAGGGTTTGGGGAAATTTAAGGCATTATGCGGTTATTGACGTTTTGGATTCAAAATGTCTCCAGAACCAGACAGATGACGATTATAATTCAAACGCGTGGGGTTTGCCATACAGGGTGATACCTTAAGTAAATTATAATTTTTAGAATAATTAAAAAACCTCTCTTAAATTTAAGGGAGGTTTTTTATTGGAAAGTTAAGAAATAAATAAAATTTGAATGAATTTTAATTTTTTTCTTGACAAGTTATATTTTTTTGTTATACTTTACACTTTATCGGTATAATTATGCCGGTAATCGTGAAGGAAGTATAACGTAAAACGTAAAAAGTGTATAGAGTTAAAGTTATATACGTGTTACGAATCACGAATTAGGTATTTAACGAGGAGGAATAAAAAATGGCTAAGGAAAAATTTGAGAGGAAGAAGCCGCATGTAAATATAGGGACAATAGGGCATGTAGATCATGGAAAGACGACGTTAACGAGCTCGATAACGAAGGTATTATCAAAGAGCGGTTTAGCGCAGGCAAGGAACTATGATGAAATAGACAACGCACCGGAAGAGAAGGAAAGAGGAGTAACAATCAATGTGCATCACACGGAATATGAGACAGCGAACCGGCATTACGCGCATGTAGACTGTCCCGGTCACGCGGATTATATAAAGAATATGATAACGGGGGCGGCGCAGATGGACGGAGGGATACTGGTGGTAAGCGCGGCAGACGGGCCTATGCCGCAGACAAGGGAACATATACTGTTGGCAAGGCAGGTAGGGCTGCCTGCGATAGTGGTATTTTTGAATAAGATAGACATGGTAGATGATAAAGAGCTTTTGGATTTGGTGGAGTTGGAAGTAAGGGAATTATTGAGCGCGTATAATTTTCCCGGGGAGGAGATACCTGTAATAAAAGGGAGCGCGTATAAGGCGATGGAATGCGCATGCGGGAAGAGAGAATGCCAGTGGTGCGGGAAGATATATGAGTTAATGGACGCGGTGGACAAATATATACCATTGCCGTCAAGGGACGTTGACAAGCCGTTTTTGATGTCAGTAGAGGATGTGTTTACGATAACTGGACGTGGGACGGTAGCGACAGGGAGAGTGGAGAGGGGGATAGTAAAGGTAGGGGAAGAAGTGGAAATAGTCGGGATAAAGGACACGAAGAAGACGGTAGTGACTGGGATAGAGATGTTCCGCAAACTGCTGGATGAAGGAAGGGCGGGTGACAACATAGGCGCGTTGTTAAGAGGCGTGGAGAAGAATGATGTGGAAAGGGGCCAGGTATTGGCGAAGCCCGGGAGTATAACGCCGCACAAGAAATTTAAAGCAGAGGTGTATATATTGACAAAGGAAGAAGGAGGGCGTCACACGCCGTTTTTCAACGGGTACCGTCCGCAGTTTTATTTAAGGACGACGGATGTAACAGGAATGACGAAACTTCCGGAAGGTGTGGAGATGGTGATGCCTGGAGACAATGTAACAATGGAAGTGGAGTTAATATCAAAGATAGCAATGGAAAAAGGGTTAAAATTCGCGATACGCGAGGGCGGCCGGACGATAGGTGCCGGGGTCATCGCGGAGATACTGGAGTAGAATGAAATGCGGGAGATAATTACTTTAGCATGCACTGAATGTAAAGAGCGTAATTATTCGACGATGAAGAATAAAAAGAAACATCCGGATAGAATGGAGACTAAGAAGTATTGTTCTTCGTGTAATAAACATACCTTACATAGGCAGACAAAATAGAAAATCTGCATTTTACGGGATAAAGGTTATTTCCCATCCTAACTAGTGGTAAATAATCAAAATATTTCTTTAGCTCTTGATTCTAGGAGCGTCGGTTAACGGTAAACCACCGGTCTCCAAAACCGGAACTGCGGGTTCAATTCCTGCCGCTCCTGCCAAAATTTTTCGCTTTGCGAAAAATTAGAGTAATTAGTAATTTGTGAAAAAAAGGAGAAGTTTTTAGTCACACATATATAGGATAAAATGGTAGAAAAGATAAAACCTTTTTTTGAAGAAGTAAAAACTGAGATTTTTAAAGTAACCTGGCCTACTAAGCAAGAAGCTTCAGCAGGGACAGTATTGGTGGTAATAGTTTCTATATTGTTATCCGTTTTTATAGGATTTATGGATTTGGGTTTTTCGAAATTAATTCAATTTTTATTAAAATAACTTCGATATTTTGGGATCGATATGGCAAAAAACTGGTACGTACTTCATACCTATTCAGGGTATGAGATGAAAGTAAAAGCGAATCTGGAGCATAGGCTGGAAACAATGGGGATGACCGATAAGGTTGGTAAAATTCTCATTCCTACCGAAGAAGTTGCTGAAATAAAAAAAGGTAAAAAAGAGATAACCGTTAAAAAAGCTTTTCCGGGCTATATTCTTATAGAAATGGAAATGGACGAGGAGTCTTGGTATGTTATCAGGAATACACCCGGAGTTATGGGGTTTGTTGGTGCGGGCGCTAAACCTATACCTTTGGAGGAAAATGAGGCTAAAGGTATTATTGACAAGGTAGAGAGAGAAAAATCTAAACCGAGGGCAGAAATACCATTTAAGAAAAACGATACAATAAAGGTAACAAATGGGCCCTTTGTGGGGTTTTCCGGTGTGATAAAAGAAATTCATCCTGAACGCGGGAAAGTTAAAGTGATGGTGACAATATTCGGCAGATCGACCTCTGTCGAATTGGATTTTTTGCAGATAGAAAGAGCGTAAAGAAAACTAAAGGGCTGAAAACAAAAGAACGAAGATATAAAATTTTAGATTGATAAAGGAGTTATATGGCGGGGAAACTGATCGCGATAGTAAAATTACAAATACCGGCCGGGAAGGCTAATCCTGCTCCACCGGTAGGGCCGGCACTGGGCCAGCACGGTGTGAACATTATGGAGTTTTGCAAGGCTTTTAATGCAGCTACACAGGCTCAGATGGCTGAAAATTTAATAATTCCTGTAGTTATCAGTATTTATAGTGACAGGACCTTTACATTTATAACAAAGACTCCGCCAATGGCTGTTCTTATCAAGAAATCCGCCAAAATTGCTAAAGGATCGAGTATGCCTAACCGTGAAAAAGTTGGAAAGATTACAAGGCAGGAAGCGGAAAAAATTGCCCAGACAAAAATGAAAGATCTTAATGCAAAAGATTTGAAAGGCGCGGTGAAAATGGTTATGGGAACTGCACGAAGCATGGGTGTAGAGGTGGAGGAAACATAATGCAGCATAGTAAACGTTATAATACAGCAAAAAATTTAGTTGAGAAAGATAAAGCTTACACATTAAAAGAAGCAGTAGCTTTATTTAAACAAATGCCAAAAACAAAATTTGATGAGACAATAAACGTAACCATAAAACTTGGTGTTAATCCAAAGCACGCGGATCAAATTGTTAAGGGGACTGTAGTGTTGCCGAAAGGAATTGGCAAAACAGTGAAAGTATTGGTTATTGTAAAAGGTGAAAAAGAGAAAGAGGCTAAGGAGAATGGTGCGGATTATGTCGGCGCTGAAGATATATTAGAAAAAATTTCAAAAGGCTGGCTGGATTTTGATGTAATAGTGGCAACTCCGGATATGATGAAGGAACTAAGCAAATTAGGAAAAATATTAGGCCCGAAGGGATTAATGCCCAATCCTAAAATGGGGACAGTCACTTTTGATGTCGGCAAAGCGGTGAGAGATATTAAAGCCGGGAAAGTGGAATTTAAAGTTGATGATGCCGGTGTCATGCATACAATTGTAGGTAAGGCCTCTTTTAATGAAGAGTCAATTTTGGAAAATCTAAAGACATTATTGGAAGCTGTGTTGATCGCCAAACCATCTGGTGCTAAAGGGCAATATTTAGAAAATGTTTACCTTTCGTCCAGCATGGGGCCTTCCATAAAACTGGATAAGCAAGAAATAGTAGCGCTTCATTAGGAAATTAACAATTGTAAATTGTCAATTGACAATTGGTATTAAGTAGGGGGTGAAAGCAGTGGTTCGAGCAGAAAAACAAAAAAAAGCTGAAGAGTTGCAGGATAAGATTTCAAAGGCCAAATGTTGTGTTTTAACCGAATATCGCGGGTTAAATGTAGAGAATATTAATAAGTTGAGAAAAAAAATAAGAGAAGCCGGGGGCGAATATCGTGTTGTAAAAAATACATTGACTAACATAGCCTCAAAAAATCTGGGTCTGAACGGATTGGAAAGCCATTTGAAAGGGCCTACGGCAATAGCATTTGGATATGAAAATGAAAGTGCGGTGATTAAAATATTATTTAATTTTAGCAAAGGTTTTGATAATTTCAAGGTAAAAGCAGGAGTTTTGGATGGGGTTAACGTAATAGATGCAGATATGCTTAAAAAATTATCAATGCTGCCTGGTAAAGAAATTTTATTATTACAGTTAATATCTTGTATAAAAGGGCCATTGTTTAATCTTGTTAATGTATTACAGGCAAATTTACAAAATATGGCTTTGGTAATTAATGAATTAAAACTTAAAAAAGAAAAAGAAGGTGTTTGAACAATTTAAAATTAATTTAAAATTTGCACTTTGCAATAAATTGCAATGTAGCGAAGCGACAAGGAAAGGAGCAAAGAAATGCCTGATACAAGAATAAATGAACTAGTGGAAAATATTGGAAAATTGAGCGTGCTGGAATTATCCGAATTAGTTAAAGCAATTGAGGAAAAATTTGGAGTAAAAGCTCAAAGCGGTATGACTATGGCATTTGCGCCTGCCGCAGCAGCCGGGGGCGCCGCGGCAGAAACAGCGGCCAAGGCGGAAAAAACTGAATTTGATGTTGTTCTTGTTTCTGCGGGGGAAAAGAAAATTCAGGTTATTAAAGTAGTCAGGGAGCTTACAGGATTGGGGTTAAAAGAGGCCAAAGATTTAGTTGATAACGCGCCTAAGAATGTTAAGGAAAAAATAAGCAAGGAAGAAGCGGAAAAATTCAAGGCTAAACTGGAAGAACAAGGCGCAAAAATTGAAATAAAGTAAAAATTATATTGACAAATACTATTATAGTATAATATAATAAAAATTTTGTGATTATTAAATAATTATGGCAGACTATAAAAAATACGGTTTAAGAAAAAGACTAACGTTTTCAAAAATTCCGGAAGTTTTGGATGTTCCTAATCTGATGGAAATACAGAAAAATTCATACGAGGAATTTTTGCAGATGGACACCCCGCCTGAGAAAAGAAAAATGCAGGGGCTCCAGGAGGCATTCAGTAAAATATTTCCTATTACGGATTTTAAGGGAAATGCAACGCTGGAATTTGTAAGTTACAATTTCGGGAAGCCTAAATACTCGGTTTTGAAATGCCAGGAAAGGGATATGTCTTATACCGCGCCCCTAAGAATAAAGACCCGCCTTATAATACGTGAAGACGATAAAACATCCGGAGAGAAAAAGGTAAAAAGTATTAAAGAGCAGGAAGTATTTATGGGTGAACTTCCCTTGATGACTGACAGGGGTACATTTGTAATTAATGGTGCTGAAAGGGTAATTGTAAGCCAGCTGCACCGTTCCCCCGGCGTAGCCTTTTCTACGGAAGATAAGGCTGGCAGGCATACACTGGGCAGAAGATTGTATGTCGCTGAAATTATTCCCTACCAGGGGGCATGGATGTCTTTTGAAGTGGATGCCAGGGAAGTCATTTATGCAAGGATTGACAGGAAAAGAAAATTTCCTGCAACAATGCTTTTAAGGGCCTTAGGGTATAGTTCCACCGAGGACATTCTTAGTTTATTCTTTGATGTCGTAAAAACAGATTTACGGAAAAAAACAAAGAAGGAAGTTGTTGATTTGATTTTAGCGCAGGATGTGGTGGATGTTTCTACCGGTGAAATAATCGCGCAGGTTAATCAAATAATTACACAAGAATTATATGACAGTCTGAAAAAGGCTGAGATAAAAGAAATAAAAGTCCTTGATGGGAAATTAATGGAATTTTCTCCTGTCAGGACGACACTTTTGAGAGACACGGTTTTTACCACAAAAGAGGCATTAATAGAAATATATAAAAAGCAGAGGCCGGGGGACCCTCCAAGCGTTGAAAGCGCTCAGGCGCTTTTGGACCGCTTATTTTTTAATCAGCGCCGGTATGATTTGTCCCGTGTAGGGCGGTATATGTTAAACAGGCGGTTAGGTTTAGATGTTTCTATTGATGTAAGGACCTTACGAAAAGAGGATGTGGTTGGTACTATAAAAGCTTTGCTTTTTTTAAAACATGAAGGAGAGGTTTTAGAGGATATAGACCATCTTGGGAATAGACGCGTCAGGTCAGCGGGAGAACTGCTTCAAAATCAGATAAGGATTGGTTTAGCCAGGATGGAACGGACAGTAAAAGAACGCATGTCGATTTCAGATATGGATGTTATTATGCCAAGCCACCTGATAAATGCTAAACCGTTAACTGCAGCTGCGCGGGAGTTTTTTGGAAGTTCACAGTTGTCCCAGTTTATGGACCAGACGAATCCTTTAAGTGAATTAACCCATAAAAGAAGATTGTCGGCTTTAGGTCCCGGCGGACTTTCGAGAGAGCGGGCGGGTTTTGAGGTCAGAGATGTTCATTATACGCATTATGGCCGGGTTTGCCCGATTGAGACGCCGGAAGGTCCCAATATAGGGTTGATTGTTTCTTTAAGCACATATGCAAGGGTTAATGAATATGGTTTTATTGAAACACCATATAGAAAAGTAACTAAAGGTGTGGTGAGTGATGTTATAGATTATTTGTCGGCAGATGTGGAGGATAAATATATCATTGCGCAGGCAAATGCCACAATCGACAGCAAAAATAAATTCCTGGCTGATAGAATTTCTGCACGGCATAAAGGCGATTTTCCGTTAATTACGCCGTCTGAGATTAATTATATGGATGTTTCGCCAAAACAACTTGTCAGTATAGCGACTTCCTTAATTCCTTTTTTGGAACACGATGATGCTAACCGTGCGTTAATGGGGTCGAACATGCAAAGGCAGGCAGTTCCGCTACTCCGGGCGGAGTCTCCGCTTATCGGTACCGGAATGGAATACAGAGTGGCCCGCGATTCAGGAGCAGTGATTATCGCGAACCACAGCGGTATTATTGAATCTGTCTCTGCAAATGAAATTGTGATTTCTTATATGGATGAGGATAAGAAAAAGCCGCAAAAAGATGTATATTCCCTAATGAAATTTAAACGGTCAAACCAGGATACATGTATAAACCAGAAGCCGTTAGTTTCTGCGGGGGACAAGATAAAAGCCGGCGAAATAATAGCTGACGGCCCCGCTACGGAATTGGGGGAGTTGGCTCTTGGCCAGAATGTTCTTGTCGCATTTATGCCCTGGTGCGGGTACAACTTTGAAGATGCGATTGTTATCAATGAAAATATTGTAAAAAAAGATTTTTTTACATCTATTCATATAGAACGTTTTGAATTAGAGGCGCGGGACACCAAACTCGGCAAAGAAGAAATCACCCGTGATATACCTAACGTGAGTGAAGAGGCGTTAAAAAACCTGGATGAACGGGGAATTATCAGGATAGGTGCGGATGTCAAGCCCGGCGATATTTTAGTCGGCAAAATCAGCCCGAAAGGCGAGGTTGAATTGACACCGGAGGAAAAGCTTTTAAGAGCAATATTCGGGGAGAAAGCAGGAGATGCAAGAGACGCTTCACTGCGTGCATCGCCTGGTGTTGAAGGTAAAGCCATAGATGTCAAGGTTTTTTCACGCAGTGAGAAGGATAAAGATGAAAAGACACGCGAAGAAGAAAAACAGAGATCTAAAGAGATTGAAAAAGAGTATTTAAAAAAATGTAACACGATTGAGAAAAAGATGTGTGAAGATATTGCAAAAATAGTGGAAGGTTTGCCATCGAATACTAATATTGTAAATGAAGAAAACAAAAAAATATTAATTAAAAGCGGTAATACGCTGACTTCTGCGAGATTGGAAAGATTGGAACCAAGCCAGATTAAAAATATAAAAGTCCCGGATAAAGAAATAATGTCGAGGGTCCAGTCTATTAAACTGGAGGCGCAGACAAAAATTGCGGAACTTGAACAGGAAAAGGAAATACAGCTTGAAAAGATAAAAAAGGGGGATGAACTCCCGCCCGGAGTCATTAAATTAGTAAAAGTTTATATAGCTAAGAAGCGTAAATTGTCGGTTGGGGATAAAATAGCAGGCCGTCATGGGAACAAGGGAGTGGTTGCGAGAATTGTCGCGGAAGAAGACATGCCGTATTTGAAAGATGGGACACCGGTGGATATTATTTTAAATCCACTGGGGGTTCCTTCGCGTATGAATGTAGGCCAGATTTTAGAAACTCATTTGGGATGGGCCGCGCATAAATTAGGATGCCATATTGCATCTCCGGTGTTTGACGGGGCAAAAGAAATTGAGATTAAAGAATTGCTTAAAAAAACAGGATTTCCTGAAAGCGGTAAAACCACTCTTTATGATGGACGGACAGCCGAACCATTCGGCCAGGATATTACAGTTGGTTATATTTATATAATGAAGCTGGCCCATTTAGTTGATGATAAAATTCACGCGCGTTCAATCGGTCCCTACTCGTTAGTTACTCAGCAGCCTTTAGGCGGTAAGGCCCAATTTGGCGGGCAAAGGTTCGGAGAAATGGAAGTTTGGGCATTGGAAGCGTATGGCGCGGCATATACTTTACAGGAATTATTGACTGTAAAAAGTGATGATGTCATGGGGCGGACAAGAATTTATGAATCAATAGTCAAGGGGAATAATGTGTTGGATGCCGGAATGCCTGAGTCATTTAATGTTCTTGAAAAAGAGTTACGCAGTTTAGGCTTGAATATTACGAGAGAGATGTGTGAAGAAGATTCTGAAAAGAATTTAGATGATTTAACTTTTCAAGGACGGGAAGAGAAATCCGCCTCGAAAAAAGATAAAAAGAAAAAGAAAAAAGAAAAAAAATAATTAAAATTATGCAGGATTTAATAAAAAAATTAAAAGGCGAAGAGAAAAAAGAATTTAATGCCATTAGAATTAGTTTAGCATCTCCGGAAATGGTGATTTCGTGGTCGCACGGTGAGGTGAAGAAGCCCGAGACAATTAATTACAGGACTTTTAAACCCGAAAAGGACGGTTTGTTTTGCGAGAGGATTTTTGGACCGGTAAAAGACTGGGTCTGTAATTGCGGAAAATACAAAGGAATAAAACACAAAGGTGTTGTTTGCGATAGATGCGGAGTTGAAATTACACAGGCCAAGGTTCGCAGGGAAAGAATGGGCCATATTGAATTGGCAACACCGGTATCCCATATATGGTTTTTTAAAGGGACCCCGAGCAGGATTGGATATATATTGGATATTTCATTATCCTCACTTGAAAGAGTTTTATATTATGAGGATTATATAGTTATTGACCCCGGGAAGACAAATTTCCATAAAAAACAGCTTCTGAATGAAGAGGAATATCGCAAGGCGCGTGAAAAATACGGAGATAGTTCATTTTCCGCAAAGATGGGAGCCGAGGGGATAAGAGGCCTTTTAAAAGAGGTAAGTGTCGGTAAATTAAGCGATGAGTTAAGGCGTGAAGCGAAAGAGGCATCCACCTTAAAGAAAAAAAAGATAATTAAAAGATTGAAGGTAGTAGAAGCTTTCAGGAAATCCGGGAATCTCCCTGAATGGATGATTATGGATATTATTCCCGTGCTTCCCGCGGAACTTAGGCCTTTGGTTCCATTAGATGGCGGGCGGTTTGCGACCTCTGATTTAAATGATTTATATAGAAGAGTAATAAATCGTAATAACAGGCTAAAAAAGCTTATTGAATTAAGGGCGCCCGATGTTATTATCCGGAATGAAAAAAGAATGCTCCAGGAGGCTGTGG
This sequence comes from bacterium, assembly GCA_040754625.1. Classification (NCBI taxonomy): domain Bacteria; species bacterium. The sequence continues at coordinate 17,900 of JBFMCF010000098.1, forward strand.
ACGCGCTTTTTGATAACGGCCGGCGGGGCCAGGCAGTAAAAGGGCCGGGAAAGAGGCCGTTGAAATCCCTGAGCAGTATGCTTCGCGGAAAACAGGGCAGGTTTCGCCAGAATCTTTTAGGTAAACGGGTTGATTATTCCGGCCGTTCAGTAATTGTAGTCGGCCCTGAATTAAAGTTACATCAGTGCGGGCTGCCCAAAAAAATGGCTTTAGAATTATTCAAGCCGTTTATAATAAAAAAATTAGATGAAAAAGGATTTACACATACAATTAAAAGCGCGAAAAAAATGGTTGAAGATGTCCGCCCGGAGGTATGGGATATTTTAGAGGATGTTGTAAATGAGCATACAATTTTATTGAATCGCGCCCCTACTCTTCATCGTTTAGGTATACAGGGTTTTGAACCGGTTTTGGTTGATGGAAAAGCCATCCAGATTCATCCATTGGTTTGCGCTGCGTTTAATGCTGATTTTGATGGTGATCAAATGGCAGTTCATGTCCCTTTGTCTGTTGAGTCTCAGGTAGAATGCAAGGTCCTTTTAATGGTAACCAATAATATTCTTTCTCCCTCAAATGGCAAGCCCATTACAACTCCAACCCAGGACATGGTTTTAGGATGTTTTTATTTAACCTCAGTTAAAAGCGGGGAAAAAGGCGAGGGCCGGATTTTTTCCAATCCGGATGAAGTGGTTTTTGCGTATGAATCAAAAGAACTTGGTTTACATTCAAAAATAAAAGTTCGAATACAGGGTCAGCTTATTGAAACAACTACAGGCAGGATTATTTTTAACCAGTTATTGCCGCAGGAATTGCGTTTTATAAATAAAAACATGGACAAAGGGTCTCTGGTAAAATTAGTAACACAGTGTTACCATAAGCTTGGACAGAAGGACACAATTCTTCTTTTAGATAAATTGAAGCATATTGGATTTGAACATGCAACATTGGCAGGTATCTCAATCTCTATCGATGATATGATAATACCCAAGGAAAAGAAAAAGATACTGGACAAGGCTATATCAAAAGTTCAGGTTTTAGAAAATCAGTATAGAAAAGGTATTATCACTGAGGGTGAAAGGCATAATAAAGTAATAGATACATGGACACATGTTACTGAGGAGATAACGGACAAATTATTTTCTGAATTGCGGGAAGAAAGCGATATTAAAGGCAATTTTAACTCTATTTTTATGATGAACGAATCAGCCTCCCGCGGCAGCAAGCAACAGATCAGGCAATTAGCGGGGATTAGAGGTTTAATGGCAAAACCGTCCGGAGAGATTATAGAGTCGCCGATAACGGCAAATTTCCGTGAAGGTTTGACAGTTTTGGAATATTTCATTTCTACTCACGGAGGCAGGAAAGGACTGGCAGATACCGCATTAAAGACAGCTGATTCAGGATATTTAACAAGACGGTTGGTTGATGTTGCCCAGGACGCAATTATTGTTGAGGACGATTGCGGAACAGCAAACGGGATTAAGATTGAAGCGATTAAAGAAGCAGGCGAGGTTATCGAAAAATTGGGAGATAGAATTTTAGGAAGGGTTGTCCTGGATAATATTGTTGATCCGATTACAGATGAATTGATTTTGAGCGGGGGAGAGGAAGTAAATGAAAATGCAGCTGTTAAAATAGAAAAAAGCAGAATTGAACGTATACGGATTCGTTCTGTTTTAACATGCGAATCAAAAAGGGGAATATGCGCGAAATGTTATGGAAGAAATTTGGCAAATGGAAGGCTGGTTGATCTGGGCGAGGCTGTCGGTGTTATTGCGGCACAGAGTATCGGAGAACCCGGGACACAGTTAACGATGAGGACATTTCATATCGGCGGGACGGCGAGCCGGGTGGTTGAGCAGTCCCGGATTGAAGCTAAAGGCCAGGGGATTATTAATTTTCATGATATGAGGACAATAAAAAAGTCTAATGGAATAACAGTCGTTCTCAGCCGCCAGGGAGAGATTTCAGTAAGTAACGAAGCGGGAAGGGAGCTTGAGAGGCATACGGTTTTCTACGGCGCAGAATTAATGGTGGAAGAAGGAGATAAAGTAAAAGAAGGAGATATTCTGGTCCAATGGGATTCTTATAATATTCTGATTTTAAATGAACATACAGGGAAGGTGGTTTTCAAGGACATTAAAGAAGGTATTACAATGCGGGAAGAGCTGGACAGGGATACAGGTTTGAAAGAAAGACTTATTGTTGAACATAAAGAAGAAACGTTGCAGCCGCAAATACTTGTTGTTGATAAATCAAGCGGAGACGCATTGGCACGTTATCCTATGCCTATCAAGGCTCATTTAGCAGTTAATAGCGGTGATATGATAACAGCAGGAGATATACTTGCAAAAATTCCGCGCGAAACCACTAAAACTAAAGATATTACAGGCGGGTTACCCAGGGTCGCTGAGTTATTCGAGGCGCGCCGGCCAAAGGAATATGCGATAATTTCGGAAATTGACGGAATTGTCAAGTTTGCCGGCATATCAAAAGGTTTAAGGAAGATAATCGTTTATAATGAAGAAACAAACATGGAAAAGGAATATTTTATTTCGCAGGGTAAACACCTTACTATCAGAGAGGATGATAAAGTTAGAGCTGGTGAGCAATTAATGGATGGGCCTCTTAATCTTCATGATATATTACGGGTAAAAGGTGTGGAGGCTCTGCAGAGATACTTAGTGGATGAGGTCCAGGAAGTTTACCGCCTGCAGGGAGTAAATATTAATGATAAACATATAGAAATTATTGTCAGGCAAATGCTTAGAAAAGTAAAAATAGAAGATGCTGGAGATACAAGCTTTTTATCACGGGAAGAGGTTGATAAAATCGAGTTCAAAGAGGAAAATGAAAGAGTAATAGCTAAAGGCGGTAAACCCGCCACAGCGAAACCGATACTTTTAGGAATAACAAAAGCGAGTTTAAGAACAGAAAGTTTTATATCCGCGGCCTCGTTCCAAGAAACGACCCGTGTTTTGACTGAAGCAGCAGTGTCCGGAAAATGTGATTTTTTAAGAGGGTTAAAAGAAAATGTGGTAATAGGGCATTTGATTCCAGCTGGAACTGGAATGGAAAAATACAGGAAGGAAATTTCACCGGCTGAACAGGAAACTCAACCGGTTGCAGAATAATCAAAATATTTTAAAGGGGATTTTGATTTTAATAAAAGGGAAGATATGCCGACAATAAATCAATTAATAAAGAATGGAAGAAAAAAACCTTATTGGAAAAGTTCAGCCCCGGCGCTGCACGAATGTCCTCAAAAACGCGGGGTTTGTATCAGGGTTTATACAACTACCCCTAAAAAACCCAATTCAGCTTTAAGAAAAGTTGCAAAGGTAAGATTAACGAACGGAATAGAAGTAACTACTTATATTCCCGGAATAGGCCATAATTTGCAGGAACATTCAATAGTCTTAATTAGGGGGGGGAGGGTTAAGGATTTACCTGGTGTCCGGTATCATATCGTGCGTGGAGTATTAGATTCTATGGGTGTTCAGGACAGAAAACAAGGCCGGTCAAAATATGGTGCAAAAAGGCCAAAGGCGGAAAAATAAATAAGAACCTAGGGGTGATATTATGTCAAGAAAAAAGATAGTAATAAAAAAAAGAATAAATTTTGATTCCAAGTTTAACAGCGATATAATTGATAAGTTTATTAATAAACTTATGATGAGAGGAAAAAAGAGTATCGCTGAAGGGGTTTTTTATGGAGCAATGGAGCGGATTGAAAAAATTACAAAAGAAAATCCAATGGAAGTTTTTAATAGAGCGCTGGATAATGTTAAACCTTATGTTGAAGTAAAGTCCCGGCGGGTCGGAGGTTCCACCTATCAGGTTCCTGTTGAAGTTAAGCCTGACAGGAGAGTGGCCTTGGCTACTCGCTGGATAATAAGTTATTCGCGTGAAAGAAAAGAAAAAACAATGGCGGATAACTTGGCTTCAGAGATAATCGATGCAGGTAAAAAACAGGGTGGATCTGTAAAGAAAAGAGAGGATACGCACAAAATGGCTGAGGCTAATAAAGCTTTTGCTCATTATCGCTGGTAAGGTAGGTAATAAGTTTTAAGTCAAAAGTTATAAGTTAAAAGATTGAGACTAAAAAGGGAGGGAAAAGAAACGCTTAACTCTTTCAAATAGTTGGGATTTTACTTAAGCTTAAGATTTAATAAACACTTAAGACTTAAAACTTATTACTTATTGACTATTTTGAAGGAGGTTAGTTTTATGGGACGACCCGTCCCCTTGGAAATGACAAGAAATTTCGGTATCATGGCGCACATTGATGCCGGGAAAACAACAACAACAGAACGGATTTTATTTTATTCTGGAAAAACACATAAGATAGGTGAAGTTCATGACGGTACGACTGAAATGGATTGGATGGTCCAGGAAAAAGAGCGGGGAATAACAATCACTTCAGCCGCGACTACCTGTAGCTGGAGAAACCACCGGTTAAATCTAATTGATACCCCTGGCCACGTGGATTTTACGATAGAAGTTGAACGTTCTTTGAGGGTTTTAGACGGTGCAGTTGCAGTATTTTGCGCGGTAGGAGGTGTTGAACCTCAATCAGAGACGGTATGGCGGCAGGCTGACAAGTATAATGTCCCAAGGATAGCATTTATTAACAAAATGGATCGCAGGGGATCGGATTTCTGGAATTGCATTAAAGAAATGAGGGAAAAATTAGGAGCAAATGCACATGCAATTCAGATACCGGTTGGAAAAGAAGATGAATTTACCGGTGCTATAGATTTGGTCAAAATGAAAAAAATAGCATGGGCAGATGATGACAGCGGAAAGGGTTTTATTATAGAGGATATCCCGGAAGATTTAAAGGAAGAAGCTTTGAAAAACAGGGATAAGCTTATTGAAGCTATCAGCGAAATAGATGAAGGGTTAATGGAAAAATATGTTGAAGGTGCTCCTATTACAGATAATGAATTGAGTAATGCAATAAGGAAAGCCACTGTTGAAATTAAGGTTTTTCCGGTTTTGTGCGGGGCTTCTTTAAAAAATAAAGGTGTTCAGGCGCTTTTGGACGCAATTGTAGATTATCTTCCAAGCCCATTGGATATACCGCCAGTGAAAGGGAAAGACACTTCCACAGATAATGAAATTGAAAGGGTTGCAGATGAAGATGAACCTTTCAGTGCCCTGGCATTCAAGATAATGACAGACCCCTATGTAGGAAGGTTGACTTATTTTCGTATCTATTCCGGGAAATTAAGTGCAGGGTCTTATGTGTATAATTCGAGGGCCGAAAAAAGAGAACGGATTGGCCGTTTATTGCAGATGCATGCAAATAAAAGGCAGGAAATAGAAGAATGTTATGCGGGAGACATTGTTGCTTCGGTAGGGCTGAAATATACAACGACCGGAGATACATTATGTTCGGAAGATAAACCTGTGGTTTTGGAAGCTATGGTTTTTCCCGAACCTGTTATTTCGATTGCTATTGAACCAAAAACGAAGATTGACCAGAAAAAACTGGGAGAATCTCTATATAAATTAGCGGAAGAAGATCCGACTTTTAAAATCAGTGTAAACGAAGAAACAGGGCAGACAATTATTTCCGGGATGGGTGAATTGCATCTTGAAATTTTGGTTGACAGGTTGCTTCGGGAATTTAATGTAGCGGCAAATGTGGGGAAACCACAGGTGGCCTATAGAGAAACAATTAAGAAAGAGGCTGAAGATGAAGGTAAGTATATCAGGCAGACAGGAGGCCGCGGCCAATACGGACATGTAGTTTTAAAAATAGAACCGATAAGCACAAAAGAAAAGCGGCTTGAGTTTGTAAATAAAATTGTAGGCGGCGCGATACCGAAAGAGTATATAACACCAATTGAAAAAGGTATTCAGGAAGCAATGGATGGCGGTGTTTTGGCTGGTTATCCGGTAGTCGGTATCCGGGCTACACTTCTTGACGGATCTTATCATGATGTAGATTCTTCCGAAATAGCCTTTAAAATAGCCGGCTCATTGGCGTTTAAAAATTGTGCTAAAAAAGCGTCACCGGTTTTAATGGAACCGATTATGGAAATTGAAATAGTTACACCGGAAGAATTTATGGGAGATGTTATTGGTGACCTTAACAGCCGCAGGGGAAAAATAGAAGGGGTTTCAATTAAAGCAAACGCGCAAATAATAAAAGGCAGCGTTCCCTTATCGTCAGTTTTTGGTTATGCGACTACTTTAAGGTCTCTTACGCAGGGCAGGGCCACTTATACTATGCAGTTCTCGCACTACGCAGATTTACCAAAACCAATTGCGGATCAGTTGATAGAAAAAGTGCAAGGGGCAAAATAACGTAAAACGTAAAAAGTGTATAGAGTTAAAGTTATATACGTGTTACGAATCACGAATTAGGTATTTAACGAGGAGGAATAAAAAATGGCTAAGGAAAAATTTGAGAGGAAGAAGCCGCATGTAAATATAGGGACAATAGGGCATGTAGATCATGGAAAGACGACGTTAACGAGCTCGATAACGAAGGTATTATCAAAGAGCGGTTTAGCGCAGGCAAGGAACTATGATGAAATAGACAACGCACCGGAAGAGAAGGAAAGAGGAGTAACAATCAATGTGCATCACACGGAATATGAGACAGCGAACCGGCATTACGCGCATGTAGACTGTCCCGGTCACGCGGATTATATAAAGAATATGATAACGGGGGCGGCGCAGATGGACGGAGGGATACTGGTGGTAAGCGCGGCAGACGGGCCTATGCCGCAGACAAGGGAACATATACTGTTGGCAAGGCAGGTAGGGCTGCCTGCGATAGTGGTATTTTTGAATAAGATAGACATGGTAGATGATAAAGAGCTTTTGGATTTGGTGGAGTTGGAAGTAAGGGAATTATTGAGCGCGTATAATTTTCCCGGGGAGGAGATACCTGTAATAAAAGGGAGCGCGTATAAGGCGATGGAATGCGCATGCGGGAAGAGAGAATGCCAGTGGTGCGGGAAGATATATGAGTTAATGGACGCGGTGGACAAATATATACCATTGCCGTCAAGGGACGTTGACAAGCCGTTTTTGATGTCAGTAGAGGATGTGTTTACGATAACTGGACGTGGGACGGTAGCGACAGGGAGAGTGGAGAGGGGGATAGTAAAGGTAGGGGAAGAAGTGGAAATAGTCGGGATAAAGGACACGAAGAAGACGGTAGTGACTGGGATAGAGATGTTCCGCAAACTGCTGGATGAAGGAAGGGCGGGTGACAACATAGGCGCGTTGTTAAGAGGCGTGGAGAAGAATGATGTGGAAAGGGGCCAGGTATTGGCGAAGCCCGGGAGTATAACGCCGCACAAGAAATTTAAAGCAGAGGTGTATATATTGACAAAGGAAGAAGGAGGGCGTCACACGCCGTTTTTCAACGGGTACCGTCCGCAGTTTTATTTAAGGACGACGGATGTAACAGGAATGACGAAACTTCCGGAAGGTGTGGAGATGGTGATGCCTGGAGACAATGTAACAATGGAAGTGGAGTTAATATCAAAGATAGCAATGGAAAAAGGGTTAAAATTCGCGATACGCGAGGGCGGCCGGACGATAGGTGCCGGGGTCATCGCGGAGATACTGGAGTAAAAATGGCTGAAAAGATAAGAATAAAATTAAAAGCATTTGACCATCGCCTGCTGGATCAGTCAGTAAAGGAAATTGTAAAAACGGTTAAGAAAACCGGCGCCAGAATTTCAGGGCCTGTACCAATGCCGACTGAGATTAATCGTTGGACTGTTTTACGTTCGCCTCATGTTGACAAGAAAAGCAGGGAGCAGTTTGAGATGCGGACACATAAACGGGTGATTGATATTCTTGAGCCGAATCCTCAAACAGTGGATGCATTAATGAAATTAGATTTAGCAACTGGTGTGGATGTTGAAATTAAATCATAAGTTATGAGTTTACGAGTTAGTGAGTTTAAGGGCTTTAGAGTTTTAAAGAATTAACTCCTGGCTCTTGAACACTAAAATGCAAAAACTCTATTAGGAGCGAAAATGTCATTAGGTCTATTAGGTAAAAAATTGGGTATGACCCAAATTTTTGATAAAGACGGGAAAATAACCGGCGTAACGGTAATTGAAGCCGGGCCATGTTATGTGATTAAAAATAAAACTGAAGAAAAAGACGGGTACAGGGCTGTTCAAATTGGATATAAACCTGTAAAAGAGTCAAAATTAAATAAACCGGAACTTGGACATTTAAAAAAGAACGGCGTTCAGCCTTTAAAATATTTGCATGAATTTGTTTTGAATAAGGACGAAACAGCGGAAACCGGCAGCCAGTTAAAAATTGATACTTTATTTAAAAGCGGTGATTTTGTTGATATTATAGGAAAATCCCGCGGGAAAGGTTTTGCCGGCGGTGTTAAACGATATGGTTTTAAAGGAGGTAAGGCAAGCAGGGGGTCTATGTTTCACCGCGCACCCGGGTCGATAGGCGCAAATACTTTTCCCGGCCGCGTATGGAAAGGAAAAAGACTGCCGGGACATATGGGTGATGCTAAAGTAACAAGCATAGGATTATATGTGGCCCAGGTAGACCCGGGAAACAATTTCCTGATGGTAAAGGGAGCAGTTGCGGGTGCACCGGGAGGTTTGGTTGTGGTTGAGAAGAGCAAGCGGAATAAACGTGTAAAAGTTACCCAAAAAGTTGCTGAGGAAAAGAAAGGCAAGAAACCATCTGTCAAAAAATAAATTTAACTAAATGTTGAGGCGATATTTATGGAAAAAATTAATATTTTAAATCAAAGCGGTAAACAGGTCGGGGAGCTGAAATTAAAAGAAGATGTTTTTACCGGCAATGTTAATAGAGCAGTTTTGGCTGATTCGGTCAGGGCTCATCTTAATAACAGGCGGCGTGGAACATCCAGTACTAAAGAGCGGGGAGCTGTGAGCGGCGGAGGTCTTAAACCGTGGAAACAGAAGGGAACCGGTCGTGCGCGGGTTGGAAGCATTCGTTCTCCCCTTTGGCGCGGCGGAGCGATTATTTTTGGGCCGCATCCGCGTTCCTGGAGTTTCCAACTGCCCAGGAAGGTGAAAAAAATTGCGATAAAATCGGCATTGACAGATAAGTTTATTAGTGATAAAATAAAAGTTTTAGACGATATAAACTTTGAGAGTTCGAAAACCAAATTAGGATTGGAGTTATTAAAAAATCTTAACGTTTCTGGCAAGATACTTTTCATCCTGCCTGATAGAAACGGAAGTGTAGTAAAATCTTTGCGTAATATCAGGGGAGTGAATATAATTTTTACTGATTCAATTTCGGTTTATGATATTTTAGGCTGTGATGAAATTATTACCACGGCGAAAGCATTGAAAAAAATAGAGGAGCTTTTAGAATGAACCCCGCCCCTCCTAAAGAGCAAGTAATTGCAAAAAGAGGGGATTAAATTATTAACGGGGTTTTTAATTAAAAGGCAGTAAATCCCAAAAAAGAGGAGGAGCGGGGTGAAATATATTCCACAATCGATAATTTTCCGGCCTATTATTACTGAAAGAGCTACTTTAATGCGGGATAAAGACAATAAATATTTGTTTGAAATAGCGCCAGAGGCTAATAAGAAAGAAGTAAAGGCTGCGATTGAAGAACTTTTTAAGGTTAAAGTAAAAAGAGTTAATATGATGAATGTTATGGGTAAATTTCGCAGGGTAAGAGGAAAAATCGGGAAAAAATCAGATTGGAAAAAAGCGCTTGTCACTTTAAAAGAAGGAAATAAAATAGACATTGTTGGAGTATAAATATGGGAATAATTCAATATAAACCGACTTCACCTGCAAGAAGAGGCATGAGTGTGCAGGATTTTTCAGAGCTTACAGATAAACGACCTGAGAAAGCATTAACTATTTCTAACAGGCGTATTAATGGGCGGAATAACCAGGGACGGATAACTATCCGGTATAGAGGCGGAGCCCATAAAAAATTGTTCCGGGTTATAGACTTTAAAAGAGATAAGTATAATATTCCGGCCCGTGTTGTTTCTATTGAATATGACCCTAATAGAACCAGCTGGATTGCACTTTTAAATTTTCGTGATGGAGAGAAAAGATATATTGTGGCACCCAGCGGGCTTAAGGTTGGAGATGAGGTTTTTTCCGGGAAAGGTTCGGAAATAAAAATTGGTAATTATTTACCCTTGAGGGAAATTCCATTGGGAACCACTATTCATAATTTGGAATTAAAAATTGGTAAAGGCGGGCAGCTTGGGCGAAGCGCGGGCTGTGCAATAAATTTGGTGGCCAAAGAAGGAGATTATGCGCAGGTAAAAATGCCGTCAGGTGAGATCCGGTTTGTTCATCTTGATTGTTATGCGGCTATAGGCCAGGTCAGCAATACAGACCATATGAATGTATCTATTGGTAAAGCAGGCAGGTCACGCTGGATGGGTAAACGGCCGCATGTCCGCGGGGTAGCTATGAATCCAATTGACCATCCATTGGGCGGAGGAGAGGGCAAAACATCCGGCGGCAGGCATCCGTGTTCTCCATGGGGGCAACCGGCTAAAGGATACAAAACCAGGAGAAATAAAAGGACAATTAATATGATAATTAGAAGAAAAACCAAAAAGGAGAGAGGCTAAATGTCGCGCTCTATTAAAAAAGGTCCATTTGTAGATCAAAGTATTTTGGAAAAGATAGAAAGAATGAATAAGGCCGGTAAGAAAGAGGTAATAAAAACATGGTCCCGCGAAACAACGGTTATCCCTGAATTAGTTGGATTTACTTTTGCCATCCATAACGGGAAAAAATTTATTCCGGTTTATTTAACAGAAAATATGGTGGGACACAAGCTGGGCGAGTTTGCTCCTACAAGGACATTCAAGGCGCATGGCGCAGCTCATACAGAAAAAGCCATTGCATTAAAATAGGAAGAGGTTTATGGCAGAAATAGCAAAAGCGAAAGTTAAAAATATACGTGCAATTCCATGGAAAGCCAGGAAAGTGATTAATCTGGTTCGCGGGAAAAATATTGATGAGGCTATTAATATAGTCAGTTTTATGCCGCAGGCTGCAGCAAAAACTGTAAAAAAATTATTGAAATCGGCATTGGCCAATGCGGGGCAGCGAAAAGGAATTAATAAAGAGAATTTATATATAGAAAAGATATTTGTTGACCATGGCCCGGTGTTAAAAAGATTCAGGCCGGCTCCGATGGGAAGGTCAATGGCTGTATTAAAAAGATTGTCACATATTACAGTTATTTTAGGTGAAAAAGAAAAGAAGCAAAATAGGAGGAAACGTGGGGCAGAAGACGCATCCGTTAGGACTTAGACTGGGAATTATTAAAGATTGGGATTCCCGGTGGTATGCTAAGAAAGGTTATGCGGATTTATTGCATGAAGACCTTAGAATAAGGGACACCATAAAGAAAAAATTGCACCATGCCGGAATTCCTAAGATTAGAATTGAAAGGGCGTCTAAAAAGGTAAAGGTAGATATTTTTACGGCAAGACCCGGTATAATTATCGGGAAGCAGGGTGTTGAAGTTGAGAAACTGCGAAAAGATTTACAGCAATTGTCGGGTAAACAGGTAACTATAAATATACAGGAAATAAAAGATCCAAATCAGAATGCCCAGTTAATAGCAGAGAATATTGCAGCGCAGATTGAAAAAAGGATAAGCTATCGCAGGGCGATGAAAAAATCAGTAGATATAGTTTTAAAATCAGGTGCGGAAGGGGTTAAGATTGAATGCGGGGGCAGGTTAGGCGGAGCGGAAATGTCCAGAAATGAGTGGTACTTAAGAGGCAGAGTACCTCTTCATACATTACGCGCGGATATTGATTATGGGCAGGCGGAGTCGCACACAACTTATGGAATTGTTGGTGTAAAAGTGTGGATCTTTAAAGGAGAGATTTTAGATACAAAGAATATAACTCAATAATTTTTAATTTTGGATTCAAAATTAATAGCAGGAGATAAAGCTTATGTTAATGCCCTCAAGGGTTAAATATAGAAAAAGGCAAAAAGGACGGTTGACCGGAAAAGCAACAAGCGGCGCGGAAGTGAATTTTGGAGAATATGGCCTGAAATCATTAGAACCGTATTTACTTACTGATAGACAAATCGAGGCCTGTCGTATAGCAATTACGCATTTTATTAAGCGCGGCGGAAGGGTATGGCTCAGGATTTTTCCCGATAAACCGATTACGAAAAAACCGGCTGAAACAAGAATGGGTAAAGGTAAAGGTATGGTGGAATACTGGGTTGCGGTCATAAAACCCGGGAGAATTTTATTTGAATTGGGCGGTGTAACCGAAGATATTGCAAAACAAGCATTAAAAAGGGCAGCTTTTAAATTGCCGTTTAAAACAAAATTTGTTTCAAGGGACAGATTTTAAAAAGGCTAAGGAGTCAAGTTTGAAAGCAAATGAATTTAGAAATATGACAAAGGAAGAACTGGATAATAAATTAAAAGAAGAGAGACAGGCTCTTTTTAATTTAAAATTTCAGGCGACTATAGGGCAGGTGGAAAACAGGCTGAAGTTAAGGACAATTCGCCGTGATATAGCACGTATATTGACTATTTTGAGAGAAAAAGAGATAAAGGAGAGTAAGAATGCCTCAAGGTAAAAGGAAGGAATTTATCGGTGTGGTTAAAAGCGACCGGATGGAAAAGACGGTAGTTGTTCAATGTAAAAGGAGATGCAGCGAACAGCTTTATGGTAAAGTTTTAACCAGGTATTCAAAGTTTATGGCTGAAAATCCGGGCAATAAGGCTAAGATTGGGGATATAGTAAAAATTGTTGAAACGAGGCCTTTAAGTAAAAATAAGAGATGGTATGTTGCTGAAATTATTGAAAAGAAATTGGCAACGGGAGACAGTAAATGATTCAGATGAGAACTATGTTAACTGTAGCGGATAATTCGGGGGCGCAATCAATTCAATGTATTAAAGTATTAGGCGGTACCAGAAAACGCTATGCCCGTATCGGAGATATTATTGTGGCCGCGGTAAAAGAGGCTATACCGGGCGGAGCGGTAAAAAAAAGCGATGTTGTTAAGGCTGTAGTAGTTAGAACAGCAGGAATATCTGCAAGGAAAGACGGTTCTTATATCCGTTTTGATAATAATGCCGCTGTAATTATTAACGATCAGCTTGAACCAAGAGGGACAAGGATTTTTGGCCCAGTAGCAAGAGAATTAAGAGATAAGCAATTTATGAAAATTATTTCTTTGGCACCAGAGGTGCTGTAAGGAGAAAGATGGCAATAGGTATCAGGAAAAATGATAATGTGGAAGTGATCTCGGGAAAAGAAAAAGGCAGAAGAGGCAGAGTGTTAAAAGTGCTGCCTAAAGTACGCCGGTTAATGGTGGAAAATGTAAATTTAGCGAAGAAACATACACGCCCCACCAAGGAAAACCCTCAGGGTGGAATAGTGAAGAAAGAAGTCTCATTAGATTTATCTAATGTAATGTTGGTATGTAATAAATGTGACGAGCCGAGACGGATAAGACATAAAATAATTAGTGAAGGCAATAAGGTGCGTGTATGTGGAAAATGCGGAGAGACATTTGAAGCAAAATAGCGCTGAAGAACTGAAGTCTGAAGTTATGAAGGAGATTGAATGGCAAGATTAAAAGAAAAATTTAAAAAAGAGATTTCGTTGGCACTGAAAGATAAGTTTAAATATAAAAATATAATGCAGATCCCGAAAATGGAAAAAATAGTTATTAACATGGGGCTTAGTGAAGCAATCCAGAATCCAAAAATAGTTGATGTTGCGGTCCAGGAAATGGCATTGATAAGCGGACAAAAACCTTCCATCCGCCGTGCGAAAAAATCCATATCTAATTTTAAATTGCGGGCAGGTGTTCCTATCGGATGTATGGTAACATTGCGCGGGGATAGGATGTATGAATTTTTTGATAGATTTGTAAATATAGTGTTGCCAAGAGTAAGAGATTTTAAAGGGGTCAGCAATAAGTCTTTTGATGGAAGGGGAAATTATAATATAGGAATTAAAGAACAAATAATTTTTCCTGAAATTGATTATGATAAAGTTGATAAAATCAGAGGAATGGACATTACTTTCGTAACAAGTGCCAGGACAGATGATGAGGCAATGGAGTTACTTAAAATGTTAGGAATGCCGTTCAGGGAGTAAAAATGGCAAAAACATCAGTTATTGAAAGAGCAAAAAGAGTACCGAAACATAAGATACATAAACACAACAGATGCCGGATTTGCGGCCGCCCCCGCGGTTATTTAAGAAAGTTCGATATGTGTAGAATCTGTTTTCGTAAATTAGCGCTTTGCGGGCAGATCCCGGGAATTACAAAGGCAAGCTGGTAAGCAAAGATTAGGAGGAATAAATAATGCCGATAATGGACCCAATCGGTGATATGCTGACAAGTATACGGAATGCTAATATGATCCATAAAGAAAAAGTGGATATTATTGCGTCTCGTATAAAAGAGCAGATTATCAAAGTTTTAAAGGAAGAAAGATATATTAAAGATTTTGAAAAAATAAAAGATAGAAATAAATCGGTTTTAAGAATATCTTTAATGTATACACAAAACAAAGAGGGAGTAATCAGCGGAATTAAAAGGTTAAGTTCCCCTGGCTTAAGGGTATATTGTAAAAAGACCAATTTATTCAAGGGAAATAAGGGGTTAGGGATAACTGTTCTTTCAACCTCAAAAGGAATTATGAGTGATAAGATGGCTAGAAAGGAAAATATTGGGGGGGAAGCCATTTGTTATGTGTGGTAGGCTTTAAGAACGGAAAAACTGATTTTTTCAGATTTAAGTTTTTTTAGTCTAAGTCTATTAAAGCGGAGAAAATATGTCAAGAATAGGTAAATCAGCAATAGAAACAGGTCCTGATGTTAAGGTGCAATTAGAAAACGGTGTTATAACTGTCCAGGGTCCAAGGGGAAAATTATTCCAGCAAATGCCAAGCGGAATTAATTTTAAATTGGAAGATAAAAAAATAGTGTTGACAAGAAATGGTGATGAAAAAAGGGAAAAAGAGCTTCATGGTTTAATACGCAGTTTAATTGCCAACATGGTAAAAGGTGTGACAGAAGGGTTTAAGAAAGAATTAGATATTATCGGGGTTGGTTTTAGAGCGCAGGTAAAAGACAAAAAGTTGATAATGCAGTTAGGGTTCAGCCATCCGGTTGAATATCCCGCGCCAAATGGTATAACCTTCTCTGTAGATGAGAAAGGCACGAGAATAACAGTTTCAGGATTTGATAAACAACTAGTGGGGGAAACAGCGAGTATTATAAGAAGATTCAAAGAGCCTGAACCTTACAAAGGTAAAGGAATCAGATACGTGAATGAATATATCCGGAAGAAAGCGGGTAAAGCGGCAGCCGGCGCTGGTGCCGGTGCGGCAAAATAATCAAGGTAAAACATGAGTAACATAAAAAAAATTACATCAAGAGAATTAAGACATAAAAAGATACGGCAAAAGGTAAAAGGAAATGAAAAACGTCCGCGTTTGAACATATTTCGTTCTACGAAACATATTTATGCCCAGATTATTAACGATGATACCGGAAAAACTTTGGTTACTGTTTCTTCTTTAACTCCTAAAATAAGGGAAAAGATAAAAACGGGCGGGGATATTAATGCGGCTAAAATAATTGGAGAGGAAATTGCAGATTCAGCAATTGCTTTAGGCATTAAAAAAGTGGTTTTTGACCGCGGCGGATATGTGTTTCATGGCAGGATAAAAGCATTGGCAGAGTCTGCCAGGGGTAAAGGATTGGATTTTTAAAAAAAATCTAAAAAGGGGTAGAAACTTGGATAAAGTACAGGATGTTCAATTGATCGAAAGAATAGTAAGAATAGTTCGGACCGCCAAGGTTGTAAAAGGCGGGAGGAGATTTGGTTTTAGCGCATTGGTTGTTGTTGGCAACGGTTATGGCAGGATTGGCAGGGGGTTAGGTAAGGCAAACGAAGTCCCGGATGCTATCAGGAAAGCATTAGAGCAGGCAAAAAAGAATATGATAGATATTCCTATCAAAGGGACAACTATACCATTTAGTATAAATGGAGAAGCGCTTGCCACTACTGTTGTTTTAAGGCCTGCCGCGCCTGGAACCGGAGTCATTGCAGGTGGTGCCGTCAGGGCTGTTTTGGAAGGACTGGGTGTTCAGGATATATTAACGAAGGTAATCGGTTCAAGTAATGCCATTAATATTGTTAATGCTACTTTTAACGCCTTGGAAAATATTAAGAAAATAGAAGAGATTTCAAAAACCAGAAAGAGTTCATCTGAGGATGTAAAAAAAGATGTCTAAACAATTAAAAATAATTCTAAAAAAAAGTATTATTGGTACCACGCCTAAGCAAAGAAAAATTGTTGAGTCACTTGGGTTCAGATATACAAATCAAGAGGTAGTTCATCAGGATTCATCAGTTATACGCGGTATGGTTAAGAAAATACCTCATATGCTGAAAGTTTTGGAAATATAAGGAGTAATACGGTGAAACTGGAAGAATTAGGGAAGTGGGGAAGCCCGCGAAAAAAAAGAAAACTGGTAGGAAGAGGTATTGGTTCCGGCCACGGTAAAACATCCTGTAAAGGGCACAAGGGGCAAAAGGCGCGTTCAGGCGGGAGTATTTGTCCTGGTTTTGAAGGCGGACAGATGCCATTGATCCGAAGGATCCCTAAACGAGGTTTTACCAGTGTTGATAAGAAAGAATATGTTATTATAAATTTGAAGGATTTAAATAAATTTGAAAAAGGCGCAAAGGTAACACCGGAACTGCTGATGGAAAAAGGTTTTTATAGAAAAAAAGGCGCAAGGATTAAAATTTTAGGCATGGGGGAGTTAAAAAATCCCCTTGATTTAAAAGCCCATGGTTTTAGCAAAGACGCGCAGGAAAAAATAAAGAATGCCGGCGGCACTTTTGAAATTATAAAATAAAATATGTTAAAAGGTTTCCAAAATGTATTACAACTTGAAGATTTAAAAAAGAGGATTGGTTTTACTGTCCTCTTATTGGCTGTTTATAGACTGGGTTCCCATATTCCCACCCCTGGGATTGACGGGCATGCGTTAAGCGCTTTTTTTAACCAGTCCAAAGGGACGCTTTTCGGTATGTTCGATCTTTTTGCCGGCGGCGCGTTAAAACGGGCTACTATTTTTGCGTTAGGGATAATGCCTTACATTAACGCGTCAATCATCATGGAGCTTTTAACTACTGTAGTTCCTCATTTGGAGAATTTGAAAAAGGAAGGCGAAGAGGGAAGAAAAAAGATAATACAATATGTAAGATACTTTACTGTTGTTCTTGCTATGGTCCAGGCGTTTGGCATAAGTTTCTGGCTGGAAAGTTTAAAAAGTACAGAAGGAATGGTTGTCATAAATCCAGGGTTTGGATTTAAAATTCTGACAATAATAACCTTGTCTTCGGGGACGGCTTTTATAATGTGGCTGGGAGAACAAATTACCGAGCGGGGTGTGGGTAATGGAATTTCCCTGATTATTTTTATCGGTATTATTGCGGAGATGCCCGGCGCATTGATACAAAGCATTGAATTGATAAAAGGCGGGCAGATAAATATTGTAATTTCTTTGCTTGTACTGGTATTAATGGTTGTTGTTATCGGAGCAGTTGTTATTCTTGAGAGCGCTCATAGAAAAGTCCCTATTCAATATGCAAAAAGAATAGTCGGGAGGAAAGTTTATGGAGGGCAATCCACGCATCTCCCTTTAAGATTAGACCAGTCAGGTGTTATTGCGGTTATTTTTGCGTCTTCCGTGATTATCTTTCCTGCAACCATAGCGGAATTTACCCATATCGGATTTTTGGTAAAAATAGCAGGCTGGTTAAATTATGGGACAGTATTACATACATTATTATATGTAGCACTGATTATTTTCTTTTGTTATTTTTATACAGCAGTTACATTTAACCCGGGTGATATTGCCGAGAACATAAAAAAATCCGGGGGGTATATCCCGGGAATCCGCCCGGGAAAACCGACTGCCGAATATATTGATTATATTTTAACACGGATTACTTTAGTTGGGGCAATAGGGATATCGATTATTTCTGTTCTCCCGACTTTTCTTATGCAGGGGCTGAAAGTGCCTTTTTATTTTGGAGGGACCGCGCTTTTGATTGTTGTAGGCGTGGCGCTGGATTTAATGCGCCAGATAGAGTCCCATCTTTTAATGCGCAATTATGATGGGTTTATGAAAAAAGGAAAGTTAAAGGCAAGGAGTAACTGAAAGGAGAACTTTTGCAAATTATTTTGCTCGGAGCTCCAGGTGTTGGGAAGGGAACGCAGGCCAGCCTTTTAGCAAAGAAGCAGGGAATACCTCATATTTCGGCAGGGGATATTCTTCGGCAGGAAATGAAATCCGGAACGAATCTCGGAAATAAAGCCAAAGACTTTGTTTCTCAGGGGAAACTGGTTCCTGATGAACTTATAATTGATATAATTAAAAATACTATAAAAGGCGGAGATTATAAAAAGGGTTTTATACTCGACGGGTTTCCAAGAACAATCGTCCAGGCGAAAGCTTTGGACAACCTTTTAGATAAATTGAATAGAAAAATAACTCTTGCACTTAACATAGATGTTTCAGCGGAGGAAATAGTAAAAAGACTTTCGGGAAGAAGGGTTTGCGAGAATTGTAAGGAAAATTTTCATATAGAATATAAAAAACCGAAAGCAGAGAATAAATGCGATCGCTGCGGCGGAAAGCTTGTTATCCGCGATGATGATAAACCTGAGACAATAAAGAACAGACTCGATGTTTATAGAAATATGACAGAGCCCTTGATTGATTATTATGTAAAAAAAGGGCTTTTGGAAAATATCCCAGGGAATAAAAGCATATTAGAAATTGAACAGGATATTGAAAAGGCTATTTTAAAAAAGGCAAAATAATGATTCCACTTAAGACTACGGAAGAAATAGGATATATCCGTGAAAGTGGGATAATAGTTGCGGGCGCGCTGGATAAATTAATGAAAGTTATTGGACCCGGTATAAAGACAATAGAACTGGATCGGCTGGCAGGCGAATTTATTCATACTAAAGGAGCGGAATCAGCATTTTTAGGTTTTAAAGGATTTCCAAAAAGCATATGTGTTTCAGTAAATAACGAAGTTATTCATGGTATCCCGTGTGAACGTGTAATTAAAAAAGGGGATATTGTAAGTTTGGATATTGGTGTTGTGAAAAACGGGTATTATGCTGACGCGGCGGTAACAGTAGGGGTTGAAGAAATTAAAGAAGATGCGGAAAAACTGATGCATTCGACACGGGAAGCTCTTTTTAAGGGTATAGAAAAGACTTTTTCAGGTAACAGATTGGGTGATATTTCTTGGGCTATTCAGTATAATGTTGAAAAAGCCGGATTCTCGGTAGTAAGGAAGTTTGTCGGGCATGGCATAGGAAAACAGCTTCATGAAGAGCCTCAAATACCTAATTTTGGAAGTCCCGGACAGGGCCCGAAGTTGAGAGAGGGTATGGTATTAGCTATAGAGCCAATGGTAAATTTTGGCGGTTATGAAGTGGATGTTTGTGATGACGGATGGACAGCTATTACAAAAGATAGAAGTTTATCAGCACATTTTGAGCATACAGTTGCCATTACGGCAAATGGGCCGGTGATTTTAACATTGATAGAATAAATAGTTGTTAGTGAATAGTAGATAATTATAAGAAAAATAATGTCTTCAACTAATTACTGTCTACTGTTCACTATTCACTAATATTAAGGAGAAAATGGCTAAAGAGAAAGCTGTTGAGGTTGAAGGTAAAGTAGTAGAAGCATTACCTAATGCTATGTTCCGTGTTGAACTGAAAAATGGGCATAAAATGCTTGCCCATATTTCAGGAAAAATGAAAATGAATTTTATCAGGATTCTGCCGGGAGACAGGGTTTTAGTTGAATTGTCGCCTTATGATTTAAGCAGGGGAAGGATTACATATAGATATAAATAGCGCTGAAGGCTGAAGGCTAAAGGCTGAAGGAGTTTTTATGAAAGTGAGAGCATCAGTAAAACCAATTTGTGAA
Organism: bacterium; assembly: GCA_040754625.1. Classification (NCBI taxonomy): domain Bacteria; species bacterium. The sequence goes on from JBFMCF010000098.1 coordinate 37,917, forward strand.
AAGTGCAAGATAATCAGAAGAAAAAATGTAGTAAGGATTATTTGTAAAAATCCTAAACATAAACAGAGGCAGAAATAATGTAGGGGCGGTTCTTGACCCGCCCAACAACAGGGCAATTCATGAATTGCCCCTACAAATAATATTGGAGGAAAAATGGCACGAATTGCTGGAGTGGATATTCCAAGAGAGAAAAGGGTAGAAATAGCCTTGACTTATATACACGGTATCGGAAGAAAAATATCGAATGATATTTTGAAAAGGGCCAGGGTCAATCCTGATACAAGGGTGAGAAGTCTGACCGAGGAAGAAGCAGGACGTATTAATGAAATAGTTGCACGGGAATATAAAGTTGAGGGAGAAATAAGGACTGCTGTTGCCATGAACATCAAGAGGCTGATGGATATAGGGTCTTACCGGGGTGTCCGTCATAGAAAGGGTTTGCCTTCCCGCGGCCAGCGGACACGTACAAATGCAAGAACAAGAAAGGGCCCAAGAAGGACAATGGGGATAAAGAAAGGTAAAATTGAAAAATGAGTACAAAGAAAAAGGAAAAAAAAGATATCAGAAACGGCATCGCTCATATTCATTCAACGTTTAATAATACCATAGTAACTATTACTGATTTACAGGGAAATGTAATTTGCTGGTCAAGCGCAGGGATTACCGGTTTTAGCGGTTCAAGAAAGAGTACTCCCTTTGCTGCCCAGAGGGCCGCAGAGAACTGCGCACAAAAAGCTGCCGGTCATGGGATGAAAAAAATAGATGTATACGTAAAAGGCCCTGGTGCGGGGAGGGAGGCAGCTATACGCGCCCTTCAGACAGCAGGAATAGAGATAAGTTTAATAAAAGATGTAACACCGATTCCTCATAATGGATGCAGACCGCCGAAGAGGAGAAGGGTGTAAATGAGACTACAATTTAACAAATTAATATGCAGTTAAATTGTATAGTCGAATTTACCCCGCACCAAAACTTTCTATTTGGTGTATGGTAAATTGTTAGTAGAAGTGTTGAAATTCTAGTGCAAAGGTTTATTTGTTACTGATAAACAGTTTTTGGTGCGGGGTTCAATTCGCACTATCATTTTTGTACGCACTTCATGCTTCATAAATGATGTGCTCATTGAAGGAGAATTAATGGCAAGATATTTGGCTTCAGATTGTAAATTATGCAGAAAAACAGATTTTAAATTATTTTTAAAGGGAAACAGGTGTTATTCGGATAAATGCACCCTGGAAAAAAGAAAGGTTCTTCCGGGACAGCACGGGGCAAATAAGAAAAAATTATCTGAATACGGATTGAGGCTTAGGGAAAAGCAGCGTTTAAGGTTTACCTATGGGCTTTTGGAGAAACAGTTTAGCAATTATTTTGATAAGGCGGCCAAGGCAAAAGGGATTACAGGAGAGAATCTTTTATTACAGATGGAAAGACGTTTAGATAATATAGTTTTTAAATTGGGATTCGCGGTTTCCAGAATGGAAGCCAGGCAATTAGTTACACATGGGCATTTTTTGGTCAATAAAAGGAAAGTAAGTTTTCCTTCCTTTTCAGTGAAAATTGGAGATGTGATTGAAATAAAAGAGAAATCGAAAGAGAATGTCAGGATAAAAGAAGGATTGGAATTGCTTGAAAAACGCGGACAAACAAACTGGCTGGAATTAAATAAAGAACAGTTAAAAGGAGTTGTGAAATATTTCCCGGCAAGAGATGAAATGGGTATTCCGATACAAGAAAAATTGGTTGTAGAATTTTATTCACGTTAAAAGTTTTCCAAAAAAGGAGATAGAAGAAATGGAAAAAACACTTTGGAAAGGTATGGAGAGGCCAAGAAAAGTTATAGTTGAGCAGGACACCTTGACTCCTACCTATGGAAAATTTATTGCAGAACCTTTTGAAAGGGGTTACGGGATCACAATTGGCAATTCGCTTCGGCGGGTATTAATTTCATCTCTACCGGGAGCGGCGGTGACTTCTGTAAAATTTGAAGGTATTACACATGAATTTACTACTATCCCGGAGATTAAAGAAGATGTTACTGATATAATTTTAAACCTGAAAGAATTAGTGTTAAAATTAAACGGGACAGGTCCTGTAAATATTAATTTAAATGTTCACGGTGAAAAGGAAGTAAAAGCCAAAGATATAGAAGCCCCTTCTTCTATAGAAATATTAAATCCGGAACAGCATATTGCGACACTCGGGAAAAGAGGGAAACTTAATTTAGAGTTAACAGTAGATGTAGGCCGTGGTTATGTGCCTGCGGAATTTAATAAAAAAGAAGGACAGGCCATTGGTGTTATTCCTGTAGATTCTCTTTTTTCACCTGTTAAAAAAGTGACCTTTGATGTGCAGAAAACAAGAATCGGACAAATGACAGATTATGACCGTGTGGTTTTGGAAATCTGGACAAATGGAAGTATTAAACCGGAAGACGCTTTAGGGTACGCGGCCAAGATAGTGAAAGATCATATGTCGGTTTTTATTAATTTTGAAGAAAAAGAAGAAGTAATCTCTGATGAGAAAGATGAAGATAAAAAACTTAATGAATTATTGGACCAGAGTGTAGAGGAATTGGAACTCTCTGTCCGTGCGGCCAATTGCCTGAGGAATTCAGAAATAAAGACAATAAGAGATTTAGTGCATAGGTCCGAAATTGATATGTTAAAATTCAGAAATTTCGGAAGAAAATCCTTGAATGAAATCAAGGAAATTTTAGTCAGCATGGGTCTTTCTTTCGGGATGAAGATAGATGAAAAAAATAAGAAGAGGAAAGAGGAGTAATTATGAGGCATCGTAACAATAAGCGAAGATTGGGAAGAACTGCTTCTCATAGAAGTGCTATGCTTAGAAATATGGTTACTTCATTTTTGGAGCATGAAGAAATTGTTACTACTGAAGCTAAAGCTAAGGAATTGAGGAGAGTAGCTGAAAAAATGATTACATGGGGAAAAGAAAACAACTTGAGCGCCAAGCGGGAAGTTATGCGTATTGTGAGGGACAAAAATGTTATGAGGAAACTTTTTGAAACAATAGCGCCGCGTTTTGCAAGCCGTTCAGGTGGATATACAAAGATTGTAAAAATCGGCACACGGCTGGGAGACGCCGCGGAAGAGGTAATGATTAAACTGGTGGGATAAAAAAAGTTAAAAATCAGTAGGACTTAGAGGACTTAGGGGACGGAGGACTTAGGGGACGTTGGTGCTGAAATTGCTTTACAGCATTCAATAATATGTGAAGACGATCCCTATCTGCAGGAATTAGTACGGTATATACATCTGAATCCATACAGATAGAGTGCTCAGATAGGCGTGTAAGGAATATTAATTGATAAAGTAAAGTCCGATTTGAAGGAATAAGGTTTGTAAAAACAATATTGCAAACAGGCTAATATTTGGGTGGAGACCGTAAGCAAAAAAATATATTTTTTGTTATAGGCTAAGTGTTTTTTCTTGACTTACTTTCTTATAGGCGTCCCCTATTCTCTCCTTCCGGTATTCCGGCTGCCTATTTAGATAAATCAAAAAAAGTGGCCTGAAATGAATCTGAATGACCAGCCGGATTGGAGCGGATTTTACACGATCTGAAGCATTGAAGATTTATCTATTTTAGCTCTATTTTGAATCAAAGAGACGGAAGGAAAATACCTAACACCAGCGAATTCATGCTATATACACGAAACACAACCATAATACTTAATTGTTTTCTATTTGAAATTTAAAAAACCACTTGACAAATGATAGCAAATATACTATCATTTCAATATGAAAATAGTTTTGGATACCAATGTGCTATTCCAAGCAATCTATAGTGATAAAGGCGCATCGCATAAGATATTGTCCTTAATAAGGTCAGGGGACTTGACATTACTGATTTCAACGACAGTAATTACTGAATATGAGGAAGTTCTCAAACGAAACATCGGGGAGCTAAATTTAAACAAAGAAAATATTGAGGACCTTCTGGTTTATTTTGGTTATATTGGCAAAAGGGTTATTCCGCACTACTTATGGCGTCCTAATTTACAAGATGAAGATGATAATATATTTGTTGAATTGGCATTAAACGGCAATGCCGATTGGCTTATAACACAAAATATCAGTGATTTTAGAAATAACGCCGAATTAAGATTTTACGATCTCAAGATTGACACACCATCAAATTTTCAGAAATATTGGAGGAAGAAAAATGAAAAATAAAGCTAGCGTTTTAACCATTCGTATACCAAAAAGATTGAAAAATGAAATTGAAAAGGTGTCTGATACCCAAGGGGTATCAATAAACCAATTCGCGTTATTCGCATTTACGAAAGAAATAGTTGAAATTGAGGACAATAAGTATTTTCAAAAAATATTAAAAAATAAAACCCGGGAAGAGATATTAAGCAATTACGACAATATTATGTCTGGTAAAAAATATTCAAATGAAAATGTTCCTGACTGGGACAAAATATAATTGAATTAGAAATTGTCAACCAGACGCCAGACTGTGTGAAAACTGACACTAAAATCACATAAATTCAATTTGTTTATTCAAAATAGTATTAAATCATTTTTATTTTAAAAATATCGATCTGATTCCGATTTTACCTGCCAAATAAAAATATATTGAAAAAACCCTCTATGCAAAGAGCTCCTTTTTGTGCTAAAAAAGTTTTTCTTTGGGTATTTACTGATTCAAATATAATAGCATACTTATTTTTATGGTATAATTAAATCGCCATGTTTCTTCCTGGATGGTTTAATTATTTTTTATCTTATTATTTTGAAACCCGATTCCTTGGGCATAAAAAACCCATATTAGCCGGATTTAAACTTACCCATAAATGTAATTTGGCATGTAAACATTGCCCGTTTTGGCGGAGACAATACCCGGAAAACCTGAAGTTTAACCAGGTGATTGATATCCTGCACAGACTGCATCAATTAGGTGTCCGCCTGATTGTTTTTGAAGGCGGGGAACCGTTTATTTGGCAGGACGGGAATTGGACCCTCGCGGATTTAATACCGGAAGCAAAAAAATTATTTTTCAGCATAGGAATAACCACAAACGGGACATTCCCGCTGGATGTCCCCGCCCATACAATCTGGGTAAGTTTTGACGGTCTTGAAAATACACATAATTATATTCGCGGGAAACCGGTTTTTAATGAGGCGGTTAGAAATATAAAATCCTCTGCCCATCCCGGCATCTATGCAAATATTACGATAAACAGGATAAATGTAAAGGAAGTGCCGGAACTTGTCAAATATTTAAATAAGCTTGTTAAAGGAATCACTATCCAGTTCCATTACCCCTATGAAGAGGCAGACGAACTTATGGCGTCTAAAGAAGATCGCCGTATTGTCCTTGATGAATTGATTGACCTTAAGCGGGAGGGTTATTCTGTTGCAGATTCGGTTTCCGCACTTGAGGCCTTGAAAGAAAACACATGGCGTTGCCATGACTGGATGCTGGCGGATGTTGACCCGGACGGGAAAATAAATTTAGGATGCTACGTGAAAAACCGCGGCAAAGTCAGCTGTAAAGACTGTGGCTTCGCCGCCCATACCGAAATTTCCCTTGCCTATGATTTAAACATAGAGGCGTTTCAGGCGGGGAGGAGGATATTCAGGTATCAGAATGGGTAGCGGGGCTTCAGTAACCGGTCAGTTACCGGTGGAAATCAGGTAGGCGCAGGCTTTAGCCTGCGAGGAATCAAGTGAATAATAAATCTTAAAGACAACAGCAAAAAAAACCGAAGCAAAAGCCATAAAAAAAGGGAAT